>NZ_VRVH01000073.1:0-19347 GCF_008040095.1 Methylobacterium sp. WL6
TGACCCCCCACGACGAGTGGGACTACGACGGCATCAACGAGATGATCCTCACGGATCAGAAGGTCGGCGGCAAGGAGACCCCGCTGCTGACCCACTTCGACCGCAACGGCTTCGGCTACACCCTCAACCGCGCCACCGGCGAGCTCCTCGTCGCCGAGAAGTTCGACCCGGTCGTCAACTGGGCCTCCAAGGTCGACATGGACAAGGGCTCCAAGACCTACGGTCGCCCCCTCGTCCAAGCCAAGTACTCCACCGAGCAGAACGGCGAGGATACCAACTCCAAGGGTATCTGCCCGGCGGCCCTCGGCACCAAGGACCAGCAGCCTGCTGCGTTCTCGCCGAAGACCAACCTGTTCTACGTGCCCACCAACCACGTCTGCATGGACTACGAGCCGTTCCGGGTGACCTACACCCCGGGCCAGCCCTACGTCGGTGCGACCCTGTCGATGTACCCCGCGCCGAACAGCCATGGCGGCATGGGTAACTTCATCGCCTGGGACGGCGTCGAGGGTAAGATCAAGTGGTCGAACGCCGAGCAGTTCTCGGTCTGGTCGGGCGCTCTCGCCACCGCCGGCGACGTGGTCTTCTACGGCACGCTCGAGGGCTACCTGAAGGCCGTCGACTCCAAGACGGGTAAGGAACTGTACAAGTTCAAGACCCCGTCGGGCATCATCGGCAACGTGATGACCTACCAGCACAAGGGCAAGCAGTACGTCGGCATCCTGTCGGGTGTCGGTGGCTGGGCCGGCATCGGCCTCGCGGCCGGCCTGACCGACCCGAACGCCGGTCTCGGCGCGGTGGGTGGTTACGCCGCCCTCTCGAGCTACACCAACCTCGGTGGTCAGCTCACCGTCTTCGCGCTGCCGAACTAATCGGTCGCACGAAGCCGCTCTGAAATGAGTGCCGGCGCGGGTTTCCGCGCCGGCATTCTTATGATTAGAATGCCCTCAAGAAGGCTGCGAAAGGCCGCCTGAGAGCGGCTCGACCTTCAGGTCCCAGGGAGATTTTTGCGTTGCATTACCTCAGCAAATCCGTCACGCGGCCGTTCCTGGCCGCCCTCGCCCTAGCGTCCGTCTCGATGGTCGCCGTACATGCTGAGGATGCCAAGCCCGCCGATTCCGCCCTCGCCAACTCGCTGAACACCGACGACAAGTCGGCCGAGCCCGACGACAAGCTCCTCAAGAAGGATGCCGCGGTGAAGGTCGAAGAGGGCAAGTACTTCGATGCCGAAGGTCACCCGACCTTCCACATCACCGACGCGGGCAAGAAGTTCGACTGGTACACTTACTCCGGCTACCGCCGCTATCACGCCGAGTGCCACGTCTGCCACGGCCCGGACGGCATGGGCTCGACCTACGCGCCGGCGCTCAAGGACTCGCTCAAGCACCTCTCCTACGAGGAGTTCATCGGCATCCTGGCCGGCGGCAAGCAGGACGTGAGCTCGTCCGACCAGAAGGTCATGCCCGCCTTCGGCGATAACAAAAACGTCATGTGCTACTCGGACGACCTCTACGTCTACCTGAAGGCCCGCGCCTCCGGCGCGATGGGCCGCGTCCGCCCGGGCGACAAGGAAGACAAGCCCGAGGCCGCCAAGAAGGCCGAGAAGGAGTGCATGGGCGGCTGATGCGCCGCGCACGCACCCACGCCGCCGTCGCGATCGCGCTCCTGCCTCTCCTGGTAGGGGTGCGGGACGCGGCGGCGCAGAACGTCCCCGATCTCGTCACCGCAGACGTGCTTCGCGTCTGCGGCGACCCGGGCAACATGCCGTTCTCCGAGCGCAAAGAGGACGGCTTCGAGAATCGCATCGCGGCGATCATCGCCGACGAGCTGAAGATCAAGGTCCGCTACTACTGGCTGACCCAGGGGCCCGGCTTCGTCCGCAACACCCTCGGCACCGGCCTGTGCGACCTGATCGTCGGGTCGGCCCTCGGCAGCGAGGGCGTCCAGAACACCAATCCGTACTATCGCTCGGTCTACACGCTCATCGTGAAGCAGGGCGATCTGGCGGGGGTGTCCGGGCTCGACGACCCCAAGCTCAAGGGCAAGCGCATCGGCGTCATCGCCGGGACGCCGCCGGTCAACCGGATGGGCGACCTCGGCCTGATCTCGAGCATGAAGGCCTACGCGCCGTATCAGCTCGACCCGGTACGCAAGAACCAGACGGTGGGTGCCGAGATCGTGTCCGACCTTGCGGCCGGGCAGATCGACGCCGCGGTGCTCTGGGGACCGTCCGCCGGATGGCTGGCCAAGCAGAGCGGCACGGCGATGGACGTGATTCCGCTCCTGGAGGAGCCGGATCGCCCGCCGATGAGCTACCGCATCGCCATGGCGGTACGGATCGGCGAGAACGACTGGAAGCGGTCGCTGAACACCATCCTGCGCAAGCGCCGCTCCGACATCGAAGCGGTGCTTCGCGACTTCGACGTGCCGCTGCTCGAAGAGGAAGAGAACAAGCTGCTCGCGCCGAACGCGCACTGAACGCGTCGTCGACAGGATATCATAACACTCGCGAAGGGTCGGGCGAACGCCCGGCCCTTCGTCGTTCCGGGATGCGTTCAGTTCCGCTCGATGCCGCTGCGGTCGAGCTTGGCCAGCGCGTCGGCGACGGTCTCGCCGCCGATGACGAGGTCGGGCGCGATCTCGGCGAGCGGCACCAGCACGAAGGCGCGCTCGCGGACGTAGCGGTGCGGAAGGACGAGGCGCTCGTCCGAGACCTCGGCGCCGGCATAGGACAGCACGTCGATGTCGATCACGCGCGGCCCCCAGCGGCGCTCGCGGATGCGGCCGAGATCGCGCTCGACGCCGAGGCAGGTATCGAGCAGGGCGTGCGGGTCGAGGTCGGTCTCGATGGCGAGGGCGCCGTTGAGGAACCAGTCCTGATCGGTCTCGCCCCAGGGCGGGGTGCGGTAGTCGGACGACCGCGCGGTGATCCGGATGCCGGGAACCGCCGCGAGACCCCGCACCGCGGCGGCGAGATGCCCGGCCTTGTCGCCGATGTTGCTGCCGAGGCCGAGATAGGCTTGCGTCATGCCCAGGCCTCCCGCCTGCGGGTGATCAGGACCGCGATCCCGTCGAGGTTCGCGGGAACCGGCGCGCTCGGCTTGTCGACCCGGACGGTGATCGCCTCGAGAGCCGGAAACCGCGCCAGGATCTCGCCGGCGATCGCCTCGGCCAGCGCCTCGATCAGGTCGAAGCGCCGCTCGGTGGCGATCGAGACCGCGATGGCGGCGAGGTCGGCGTAGCTCACCGTCCGCGTCACGTCATCGGAGCGGCCGGCGGGCGCCAGGTCGAGGGCCGCATCGAGCGACAGGTAGAAGCGCTGCCCGAGGCGCGTCTCCTCGGGCAGCACGCCGTGATGGGCGAAGACCGCGATGCGCTCGACGAGGATGCGGTCGCTCATCGGCGGTCTCCCGGGCGCAGGACGGCGTCGACCACGCGCATCGCGTCGACATGGGCGGCGACGTCGTGGACGCGGACGATGTCGGCGCCGAGCGTCGCGGCAAGCGCATGCGCCGCGAGCGATCCGTTGAGCCGGTCGGCCGGCGCGGTCTCGCGGTCGTGCAGCCGGCCGAGCAGCGACTTGCGCGAGACGCCCACGAGGATGGGGAAGCCGAGGGCGCGGATCTCGGGCAGGCGCCGCAGCGCTTCGAGGTGCTGGTTCCAGCTCTTGCCGAAGCCGATGCCCGGATCGAGCACGATGTCGCCGTCGGGGATGCCGGCCCGGCGGGCGATGCCGAGCGAGACCTCGAAGAAGCGCAGCATGTCCGAGACGATGTCGAGGCCGGCGTCGACAGTCTCGCGGTTGTGCATGATCATCACCGGCGCGCCGTGGTCGGCGGCGACAAGGGCGATGTCGGGCTCGCGCTGCAGGCCCCAGACGTCGTTGACGATGCGGGCGCCGGCCGCCAGCGCGCTCTCGGCGGTCGAGGCCTTGTAGGTGTCGATCGAGATCGGGACGGAGAGCCGGTTCGCCAGGGTCCGGATCGCCGGAAGGACGCGGGCCTGCTCCTCCTCGGCCGGCACCGGAACGTGGCCGGGGCGGGTGGACTCGCCGCCGATATCGACAAGCGCGGCGCCCTCGGCAGCCAGCGCGTCGGCCTGCCGGCAGGCGGCTTCCTCGCCGACGAAGCGGCCGCCATCCGAGAAGGAATCCGGCGTGACGTTGAGGATGCCCATCACGAGGGTCCGCCGGCCCAGTTCGGGCAGCAAGCCGGCGAGGGCGGCGGGTCGATGGCTCAAGAGGCGTCGCTTCTCTGGCTCGTCGCGGGCGGCTCCCGCCGCGTCGATGTGGCCGGTTTTTCCCGGCGAAGCAACGGCGCCCGTTGACATGAGAAAAGGCCGCCCGGTACCGGGCGGCCTCTCCAAGGTTCCTGGGCGACGCCTCAGCCGCGGTAGCAGCGGATCTCGGCCTCGGCCTGGGCGCGGCGGAGGTCGGCGACCTTGTCGTCGAACACCTTGGTCGACTTGAACTCGTTCGAGCGCGCGCCGATGCCCTGGCGCATCGAGAGCACGGTACTCGCCTGCACGTACTTGTCGTAGGGCAGGATTGCCGCGAGCTGGTCGATCGAGCAGGTGCAGCGCTGCATCGCCTCGCGGGTCTGGCCGTTGGCGGCCATGCAGCCGAAGACGTAATCGACGCGCGTGTCGGTCGGGTAGTCGTTCTCGGCATCCGCCGCGACGACCGGCATCGCCAGCATCGTCAGCGCGACACCGGACAGGGCAAAGCCCTCAACCAGCTTTCTGATCATAGCTCAGCCGCTCCTCCAAGAGTTCGCCGCCCTCGGCATTCTTCGATTGCGCCTCGATCGAGACGATCTCGCCGGGCACCTCGGGAGAGGTGACGAAGGTGTAGGTCATGTTGTCCATGCCGCGCATGCGCTGGGCCATCCCATCGCCGAGGAAGGGCCTGGACACCACCTGCCAGGCGTCGACCGAGCGGCCCTTGTAGTCGACCTTGATCGGCGTGACGGTGGCGCCGTCGCGAAGGCCCTTGCGGATCGCGAGCTTCAGGTAGCGCGGGTTGGCCTGCAGCACCCGGGCGAGATTGGTCAGGTGGTTCTCCAGGAACAGCGGGATCACCGGGTTGCCGGACATGTCCTCGAACGGGCCGGCGGGGAACCGGTTGGTGCCCGAGAACATCTCGACGGCGATGTTGCGGCCGTCGCCGCCCGTGCCCGGCTCGAGGGTGAGCTTGATCGTGTCGTCGAGCGGCGGCCCGAACGGGCCCTTCGCGATGCCGGACCGGCGCAGGTAGTCGTAGGTCAGCGTCGAGCCGGCGGCGGCGTTCTTCAGCTGCGGCTGCTCGAACAGCAGGTCGGCCGCGCTCGGGGGCGCCGCGGCGTTCGCCTGTTCCGGCGCGGCTGCGGCGGGGGCAGGAGCCGGGGCGGCGCGTGCCCCCTCGACGGCGAGCGCCGGGGTCGCGGCAAGCAGCGCAGCGACGATCACGAAACACTTCACGAGAGGGCGTCCTCCTTGCGCGGCGCCGGGATGTTGGCCCCGATCGTCCGGTAGGTGTAGTCGGGCGGCGTCTCGGCCGCCTCCTCGACGGCGAGCGCCCGCACCTTGGCGTGCAGGGGCGACAGCGAGCAGGCGGGGTCCGTCGCCGCCGCATCGCCGGCGAGCGCCAGCGCCTGGCAGCGGCAGCCGCCCCAATCCTTCTCGCGCCGGTCGCAGGAGCGGCAGGGCTCCTGCATCCAGTCGGTGCCGCGATAGGCGGTGAAGGCCGGGGCGTTCGCCCAGATGTCGCCGAGCGAATGCTCGGTCACGTGCCAGAACTCGAGATGGCTGATCGTCTCGGCCGCATGGCACGGCAGCACCTTGCCCTGCGGCGTCACGTTGATCAGCTTGCGGCCCCAGCCGCCGGCGCAGGCCTTCGGGTACTTCGCGTAGTAGTCCGGCACGACGAGATCGATGACGAGCTGGCCCTTGAGGCGCTCGCGGGCCGCCTCGACGATGCGGATCGACTGATCGACCTGGGCCTTGTCCGGCATCAGCGCGGCGCGGTTGACGTAGGCCCAGCCGTAATACTGCGTGTGCGCCACCTCGAGGCGCTTGGCGCCGAGCTTCACCGCGAGGTCGATGAAGCCCTCGACCTCATGGATGTTGCCGCGGTGGATCACCGAGTTCAGCGTCAGCGGCAGGCCGAGCTCGGTCACCTTGGCGGCGAACTCCATCTTCTGCGGCTGCGCGTTCTTCAGGCCGCCGATCTTCTCGGCGTTGGCCGCGTCCACGCCCTGCACCGAGAGCTGCACGTGGTCGAGGCCGACGTCGTAGAGCGCCTGGAGCTTGGACAGGGCGCCGCCGACGCCGGAGGTGATCAGGTTCGAGTACAGCCCGAGCTTGGCGCAGGTCTCGGTGATCTCGACGATGTCGTTGCGCGCCGTCGGCTCGCCGCCGGACAGGTGGACATGGAGCACGCCAAGGCCCGCGGCCTCGGTCAGCACCCGCTGCCAGGTCGCGGTGTCGAGCTCGCGCGAGCGCCGGTCGAGGTCGAGCGGGTTCGAGCAGTACGGGCAGCGCAGCGGGCAGCGGTGCGTCAGCTCGGCGAGCAGCCCGACCGGGGCCGGGATCGCCGCCGCGTTCGGGGTCAGCGCGTTCATCGCTCCAGCACCCTCTTTCCGGCGAGGTCGTTCAGCATGGCCAGCACGTCGACCTCGATCGCGCGCGGGTCGGCGGCGTAGGTCTCGCCGAGCCGGTCGGCGATGGCGGCGACGCTGGTCTTGCCGTCGACGAGGTTGAGGACCGCGACGGCGTTGGCGTCGAGGTCGAAGGTGCGCTCGGGGGCGAGCAGCACGTGCTTGTCGCGGGTCTGGTCGAACCGCATCCGCACGCCGCGGGGCAGGCGCGGCACGTCGGTCGCCGACAGGCGGCCGGTGCCGGGCGCCCCCCCTTGCGTCTCGGCGACGAGCCCGGTGCCGGGCGTCCAGGCGTCGGGCGGGATCATCCCGGGCGCGACGTAGGCGAAGTACAGCGCGTCGAGCTGGGTCCAGAGCACGTTGCACTTGAAGGTCAGCGCCGCCATCGCCTGACGTTGCAGCTCGGGCGTGGTGGCATGGCGCTTGACGTAGTCGAGGGCGAAGTCGGCGTCGCGCGGCGCCTGGGTCATGCGCTTCTCGAAGTACGCCAGCGTCTCCTTGGTGATGAAGTCGTAGTTCTTCAGCATGCCCGAAACGCGCTCGGAGATGATGTTCGGCGAGAACATCTCGGTGAGCGACGAGGCGATCGCCTCCAGCAGCGAGCGCTCCGCGACGAAGTGCACGTAGGCCTCGACCGAGAACTTGGTGGCCGACAGGATGCCGGCGGTCGACTCGACGTAGTCGCGCCGGAAGCCGACGCCCTCGGCGAGCTTCAGCCAGCGCTCGATGCCGCCGTCGCCCGGCGCATCGCCGTCGTGGTCGACGATGCGCTGGCGCCAGACGCGGCGGAGCGCGGCGTCGGTCATCCGCGCCAGCACCGCGGCGTCCTTCACCGGGATCATCGCCTGGTAGTAGTAGCGGTTCAGCGCCCAGGCCCGGACCTGATCCTTGCTCAGCTTGCCGTCGTGCAGCAGGCGGTGGAACGGATGCAGGTTGTGATAGCGCCGGGCGCCGATGTCGCGCAGCGCCGCCTCGAGCTCGTCGGGGCTGAGCAGGCGCTCGGACGTGTCGGATTGAGGGGTCGGGAACACTGCGTTCATGGCGTCACCAAGCGTCCGTTCGGAGGCGTTTCCTGGTCGTCTGTCGATCACCGCGTCTGGCGGCGGCTTTGCGGCGCAATCGAATCGCGCACGTCCCGTCATGAGATAGGTCGCGGGGCCGACAAATGCCAACCGCGCCCGGTCGTCGCCGTCAGAGGCTCAGGGTGAGCCCGTCATGGGCGACGACCCATCCGTCCGCCTCGACCGCCGCGCGCTCGGGCGAGCCTTCGACGAGGACGGGGTTGGTGTTGTTGATGTGGACGAAGACGCGCGAACCGATCGCGACGTCCTTCAGGCCGGCGACCGAGCCGCCGTCGCCCCGCATCGGCACGTGCCCCATGCGCCATCCGGTCTTGGTGCCGACGCCGGCGCGGATCATGTCGTCGTCGTGCAGCACCGTGCCGTCGAAGAGCAGCGCGTCGACGCCGGCGATCCGGGCCTTCAGATCCTCGGTGACGCGGGCGCAGCCGGGAATGTAGGCGAGGCGGCGGCCGCCGGCCTCGATCATCGCGCCGACCGTGCTCTCGGATTCGGCGCCGAGCTCGAGATCGGCATCCTCGAGCCAGAGCGGGACCTTGCCGGGCACCGAGAACAGCGTGACCGCAAGTCCCGGCAGCGGCTCGAAGCGCCGGCCGAGCGTGATCGCCTCCCGGACGACGACGCCCTCGGCCATCACGTCGAAGACGCGGTTCTCGGCGACCGAGCCGAGGATGCTGCCGGTGCCGTAGAGCGTGTAGGGCTGGCCCTCGCGCAGCGTCAGGAGGCCGGCGACGTGATCGACGTCGCCGTTGGTGAGCAGCACGGCACGGATCGGCGAGTGGCGCAGGCCTTCCCGCGGATGCATCGCCGGGTTGTCGAAGAGTTGCTGCCGGATGTCCGGCGAGGCGTTCACCAGGAGCCAATCCCCGCCATCGGTGGAGACGGCGATGCTCGACTGGGTCCGCGGCCTGACGCGGTCGGGCTCGCTGCGGGCGAGCCGGCAGTTCGGGCAACGGCAATTCCACTGGGGAAGCCCGCCGCCGGCAGCCGAGCCGAGGATCAGGACGCGCATGGAGTGGTCCGATGCAGCCAACAACCCTCAGCTCGGCGCAACACCTCAGTTGAAGGTGTCGATCTCGGCGGACTCGTAGCTGGTGACTTCCATACCGACGCAGATTTCGGAAACGATTGGGGCAGCCCAGGTCATGGTGTTTCTCCGTCTGATTACGAACATCCGGTGCCGAAAGGTAAACTTAAGAGTACCCTAAGACACTGATGGCGCTTTTGTTTTCCGGCGCGGCACGGGTATCCGCAATTCCGGCCCCGGCATCAAGCACTAAATTGCCTAATGCTCCCAAATTTTTTGTGAGGCTTCGGCGTCGCAGGCTCCCGCGGGACGCGACGTCTCCGTGGCGAGCGTCAGTGCCGGTAGTCCGGCCCACGCGAGTCCAGCATGAAGCCGCGGCCGCGCACCGTGACCAGAAGCGGGCCGCCGTGCCGGACGAAATCGGCCATCTTCGAGCGCAGGTAGCCGACATAGACGTCGACCACGTTGAGGGAAAGGCCGCCCTGGCTCGCCCACAGCCGCTCGAAGATGTCGGCTCGGGTGACCGGGCGGTTAACGCTCTCCATCAGCATCGCCAGAAGCTCGGCCTCGCGCGGGGTCAGGCGGGCTGAGGCATCGCCGCAGGTGACCTGGCGGGTGTCGAGGTCGAGGACGAGCTTGCCGGCGTTGATCAGCGTGCGCGGCCCCTCCGCCGCCTGCCGGCGCAGCAGGTGCGTGCGCAGCCGCGCCACCAGCTCGTCGAAGACGAACGGTTTTACGATGTAGTCGTCGGCGCCGAGCGCGAGGCCTTCGGCGCGGTCGCGGATCTCGTCGCGGGCCGAAAGGAACAGGATCGGCCCGGGATAGCCGCCCTCGCGCAGGCTGCGGCAGACGTCGTGCCCCGAGCCGTCGGGCAGGGTGATGTCGAGAACCACCGCCTCGGGGCTCTCGTTCCGCGCCGACGCGAGCGCGTCGCCGACGCAGCCGGCGGTGCCGACGGAGAACCCCTCCGCCTCGAGGCCGCGGGTGAGAAGGCCGCGGATGTCGATGTCGTCCTCGACCACGAGGATTCGCGTCATGCCGCGTCGTCCTTCCTAATCTGTCGTTCGTCTCGGCTCGTCACGTCGTCGAGCGTCAGGTCGAGGAGCGGGATCTCCAGGGTCACCCGCGCCCCGGCGCCGTTCTCGCCGGCGCCGAGAACGATGGTGCCATCATGCTGCTCGATCAGCCAGCGCGCCAGGGCCAATCCGATCCCGAACCCCATCTCCGCCGGGCGGTCGCCGCGGCGGAAGCGCTCGAACAGGCTCTGCTCGCGGTCGCCGAAACCCGGCCCGTCGTCGGTGACGGTGATGCGGGCCGGCGCCGTGCCGCCGCCGGACAGGGCGACCTCGACCCGGGTGAGGCCGGTGGCATGGCGCAGGGCGTTGTCGATCAGGCTCTCGACGACCTGGCGCAGCCATTCCCGGTCCGCCAGCACCTCCAGGTTCCGCGGGCCCGGCTCGAACGCGAGCGCGACGCGGAGGCGGGCGCCCTCCGAGGCGAGGTTGTCGACCGCCTCGGCCAGGACCGGCGCGAGCTCGAGGGCGCGGCGGTCGAGCTCGATCTCGCCCGATTCCGAGCGCGCCACCCGCAGAAGATCCTCGACGCGCAGCTTGAGGCGCATCGCGCGCTTGCGGATGGTGGCGAAGGCGGGGGCGTGGTCGGTGATGCGCAGGCCGGCGCGGGCCGCGAGGTCGCATTCCCCGAGGATGACGGTGAGCGGAGTGCGAAGCTCGTGGCTGACGTCGGCGAAGAAGCGGCGTCGCGAGCGGTCGACCGCCTCGAGGCGCGCGTTGGCGGCGCGGAGGTCGGCGGTGCGCGCCTCCACCGTGTCCTCCAGGGCCGCGCGGTCGGCGGCGACGCGGCCCTCGCGCCGGGACAGGCGCGCGGCCATGCGGTTGACGTTGGCGACCAGCAGGCCGAGCTCGTCCCGGGTCGCGACGGAGAGACGCGTGTCGAGCTTGCCGCCGCCGATGGCGCCCGCGGCGCGACGCACCGCCTCGATCCGCGCCAGGGTCGGGCGGGTGATGCTGCGCCACAGCAGCACGACGAGGCCGAGCGCCGCGAGCACCGCCAGCGCGGCCGCGATCCGCAGGCGCTGCGAGAGGTCGCGCGCCGCATCCGAGCCGAGCACCATGCTGCGGCGCTCTGCCTCGATCAGGAACGAGAGCGGCTGGCCGGTCATCGCACCGAAGCCGTTGAGCGCGCCCTTGATGGAGTTCTGACGCTTCTCCGGATCGGTCTGGCGGACGATCTGCGCCACCTGCCGGTCGAGGATCACGCGGGCGGCGCGCAGCTGCGCCATCGGGCGGCTTCGCAGGGCGTACTGCATCCGGTCCTGCGGGTCGTCGCTGCCGGCGACGGATCTCGACAGCGCCTCGTCGACGGTCGTGAGCGCCCGGTCGACGTTGCTGCGCGCGATCCCCATCGCCTCCGGTGCGAGATCGGGATTGCCGATGGTCTCGACCGCCGCCATGCCGAACTGCGTCATCCGGCCCGACAGCTCGGCCAGAAGCTCGAGGCGGCCCTGCGCCGCCAGCGTCCGGTCGATGGTGCGCTCGGCCGCCCCGATCGCCGCGAGCACGCCCGCCGCCGCCAGGACGACGACGAGGGCGATCGACCCGAGCAGCAAGGCGAAGCGGACCTTCAGCGAGCGCATCGTCCCATTCCCGGCCGCATGCGCGGCGCTCCTCGTCCTCGGTTTCCTCAGGGCGCGACCGCGTCGAGAACCGGGCAAGGACGCGACCCCCGCGTTTCGAGAGAGGGTTTTGGATCGTTTCAGCGCGAAAGCCAACACGGGCCGCGCCCTGTCACGCCTCTCCGTCGCGAAGCGGATGCAGTCCCCCTCTCAGTCCTGGCTCGGGCCGCCCTCGGCCTCCTCGACCTCGCGGCTCTCCTCGACCTCGGGCGCGACCTGGCCGTAATTCAGCACCGCGACCAGGGTGATGCCGCCGAAGACGTTGCCGAGCAGCGTCGGCACGAAGAAGCGCTCGGCGTACTCGCCCATCGTCGCCGCGCCGGTGACCACGAGGTAGAACGCCTCGACCGAGCCGGCGACGATGTGGGCGAGCCCGCAGAGCGAGACCAGCCAGGTCATCAGGAAGATCACGAATGGCGCCGCGGTCCCGGTGGCCGGCAGGAACCACACCATCAGGGCGATCATCCACCCGGCAAAGATCGCCTTCAGCACCGTGTCCCAGAACGGAAACGCGATGGCCTGATGGCTGATCTCTGCGAAGGCCGCCTTGACCGACGGCTCGAACGCGCCGGAATGCGCCAGCACGGCGGCGATCGCCAGCGTCGCCAGAATGTTGCCCGCAAGCACGACGATCCACAGGCGCAGCACCCGCCACGCGGTCTTGGCCGAGCGGTCGTGCAGCAGCGGCAGGATCGGCGTGATGGTGTTCTCGGTGAACAGCTGCTGGCGCCCGAGCACCACCACCAGAAAGCCGACCGCGTAGCCCATCGTCGTCAGGATCTTGGTCCACTCGCCCTCGGGCAGGTGGGTCTTGAGCACCCCCGGCACGATCAGCGAGAGCGCGATGCTGAGCCCTGCCGCGAAGGCCGAGAGGAACAGCGCCCCCCCGTTCCGCCGCAGTTCCTCGTTGCCCTCGCGCCGGATCACCTCGTGCAGGACGAAGGCGTCGGGGCGACCGATCCCGGCCACCGCCTCCTTGTGCGCGTCGCGCCGAGCTTCCTTGTCGTCCTGCTTCGGCTCGGCCATCACGCAAACGCTCCACGAACCGGATTCAGGGACGGATCGGCCGTCAGCCGCGAAGGCGCGACACCAGCGCCTCGATCTCGGCCCGCGCGCGCGCCACCGAGGCGGCGTCCTTGCCGCGGGCGACGATGCGGTTGGCGAACCCGTCCTTCGTCATCGACGGATAGGAGCCGATCGACACGTCGGCGTAGGCCCTCGCGATCTCGGCGAGGTCGGCGGCGTAGTTGCCCTCGGGCAGGTTGCCGGCCTCCACCGTCTCGGACAGCATCCGCGCGCCGGTCGGCAGCGTCGGGCCGATCTGGTCGAGCATCGCCTGCATGATCGACGGCACGCCGGCCATGACGAAGACGTTGCCGATGCGGAAGCCCGGCGCCTTCGAGATCGGGTTGGCGATCAGGTCCGCGCCGTCCGGGATCCGCGCCATGCGCAAGCGCGCCGCGTTCAGGTCCTCCGGCTTGTGGCGCTCCAGCAGCATCGCCCTGGCGCGGGGATCGACGTCGATGCCGACGCCGAAGGCCTTGGCGACGCAATCGGCGGTGATGTCGTCGTGGGTCGGGCCGATGCCGCCGGTGGTGAACAGGTAGGTGTGCCCGGCCCGGAGCGCGTTCACGGCGCCGACGATGGCGTCCGGCTCGTCGGGGACGATCCGAACCTCGCGCAGGTCGATGCCGACGGCGGTGAGATAGTCGGCGATCGTGCCGATGTTCTTGTCCTTCGTCCGGCCGGACAGGATCTCGTCGCCGATCACCAGGATCGCGGCGGTGATGCTCGTGGAATCGATTGTCATGGGGCTCGCCGTCCTCGGTCCCGCCGCAGATAGCGCGGCGGCGGCTGCGCGACCACCGACGGCGCTTTCATGCGCGGGCGCCTGTCGGCTATGGACCGCCACCGCGACGCAGCCCGGACCCCATGCGCTTTCCCGAACCCCTGATCGAAGGCCGCCTGGTGCAGCGCTACAAGCGCTTCCTCGCCGACGTGGACCTCGCCGACGGCACGCGCGTCACGGCGCATTGCGCCAATCCCGGCGCGATGATGGGCCTGAACGCCGCCGGCAACCGGGTGCTGCTCTCGCCGGCCGACGGCCCGACGCGCAAGCTCAAGTATTCCTGGGAGCTGGTGGAGGCCGACCTGCCCAGCGGCCCGCAATGGGTCGGGATCAACACGATGCGCCCGAACGCGCTCGTCGCCGAGGCCTTCGCCGCCGGCGGTCTCGCGCCGCTCGACGGCTACGCGGCATTGAGGGCGGAGGTCCGCTACGGCGCGGCGAGCCGCGTCGACTTCGTGGCGAGCGGCGAGGGGCTGCCGCCGGTCCACGTCGAGGTGAAGAACTGCCACCTGATGCGGCGAGCGGGCCTCGCCGAGTTTCCCGACTGCATCGCCGCCCGCAGCGCGCGGCACATGCGGGACCTCGCCGAGGTCGTCGCGGCCGGCGGGCGCGCGATGGTGATCGTCGTGGTCCAGATGCGGGCGGACGCCTTCGACGTCGCCCGCGACATCGATCCCGCCTTCGACCGGGCTTTTCGCTTGGCGCGTGCGGCGGGGGTCGAGACCTACACCTATCGCTGCCGGATCGACCGGGAGGGCGTGACGATCGCCGACGCGATCCCGATCGTCACGCCGCCCTGACGCGCGTTTTCCGCGCTCCCCGGCGCATGGTACGGTGGTGGCGAGGCTGCGGCGTGCGCTCCGGCCGCCCGAGGCATCCCGATGGCCGATCGCGCGATCCGTGAACCCGTCCTGTTCGATGTCGCCGACTTCCGCGAGTTCCTCGAGACGCGTCCGTCGGAGGAGCGATGGGAACTGATTGCGGGGCTTCCCATGCAGTCGGCGGCACCGCGGATCGGGCATCAGCGCATCGCCAGCAACTTCGAGCGCCATCTCAACGCGGCGCTCAGGAGCCGCCGCCCGGAATGGCACGCCGACCGCGAGATCGGGATCGAGGTCTCGCCGGATTCGCCCTATCGACCCGAGCCCGAGGTGACGGTGATCGACAACGACATCGACACCGAGCGCAATTTCACGGATCGCTTCCATCTCGTGATGGAGGTGCCGTCGGCGAGCGACCGCGGGCGCATCCTGGCGAGCAAGCTCCGGTTCTATCGGGACCACCCGCCGAACCGCTGCATCGTGCTCGTCGACCAGGATGCGGTCGCGGTGACGATCCACGAGCGCGACGCGGCGGACCTTTGGGCGGTCCGGGCGCTCCGCTCGGCCGGCGACGTGATCGAATTCGCCGAGCTCGGCTCGATCTGCACGGTCGGCGACCTTTACGAGAACACGCATCTCGACCCGCGGCGCGCGGCGCCGACCTGATCCTCGCAGGATCGGTGAAACCGGCGGCCGGTTTCGCGATCGGAGCCTGCTCAGGCGCTCCGCTCGAACATCCGGTTCAGCCGGGTGCGGCCGATCTCGCGGTAGCCGTGGCCTTCCAGGAGCTTGGGCAGATCGATCTGCCACTGGTCGGTGCCGTCCTCGATCACCAGCAGCGTCGGCAGCAGGGCAGGGGGCGCCTCGCGCAGGAACGGCTCGAGGATCAGGTCCTCGGCGCCCTCCACGTCGAGCTTGATCGCGTCGATCCGGGTCAGGCCCTCGCTGCGCACGAGGTCCATCAGGGTCACCGCAGGCACCTTGATCTGCGCGCTCTCGTTGGTGCCGACGATCTTGAGGCTCGATTCGCCGCGATTGCGCGGATCGACGAACAGCGTCAGCTCGCCGGCCTTGTCGGCGACCGCGCAGGCCACGGCCTTGACCGAATGGAATGCATTCTGCGCGATGTTGAAGGTCAACCGGTCGAACACGTCGGGCTGCGGCTCGACCGCGACGATCCGCGCCTGCGGGCCGGCGAACGCGGCCACGAACAGGGCGTAGGCGCCGATGTTGGCGCCGATGTCGAGGAAGACGCAGCCCGGCCGAAGCCGCGCCTTGAGCAGGGCGCGCTCCTGCGGGTCGAAGAATTGCGGCGTGAACAGCACCTTCTTCTCGCAATTGTTGTTGTAGGGGTGCAGCCGCATCCGGGCGCCGAGGCGCTCGACGTCGAGGGGCTTGCCGCGCATCAGCGTGATCGCGAGGCGGCGCAGGAACATCGCCATCCGCCGTCCGCGCCAGGACTCGGGTGAGATCCGCACGGTCCGCCGGGCGATCGCCGCGACGAGGCCGGCCGGGGCGTAGGTGCCGTAGGGCTGAAGGTCGCTCATGCCGGGCTGATGCCAGCCGCGCCGCCCGCGGGCAAGCATCACGCGCGTTGCCGATCGGCGCCGCGGCTCTTACAGCCGGCACGGACCGCGCGGGCCGGTACGCATGACGAGGAGCGGCGACCATGGACAGCTTCGATTCGGACGGCGTGCGCATCGCCTACATCGACGTGCCGGCCTCCGGCGGCTGCGGCGACCCGATCCTGCTCATCCACGGCTTCGCCTCGAACCACGTGGTCAACTGGGTCAACACGACGTGGGTGCGCACGCTCACGCAGGCCGGCTACCGCACCATCGCGTTGGACAACCGCGGCCACGGCGAGAGCGAGAAGCTCTACGACCCGGCCCGCTACGGCTCCGAGGACATGGCCGGCGACGCCGTGCGCCTCCTCAACCATCTCGGGATCGAGCGCGCCGACGTGATGGGCTACTCGATGGGCGGGCGCATCACTGCGCACCTCGCCCTCGACCACGCCGCGCGGGTGCGCTCGGCGCTGATCGGCGGCCTCGGCCTGCATCTCGTCGAGGGCAAGGGCCTGCCCTCCGGCATCGCCGACGCGTTGGAGGCGCCGGCGGGCGCGAAGGCGGCGAACCCGACGGCCGCCGCCTTCCGCACCTTCGCCGAGCAGACGAAGAGCGACCTGCGAGCGCTCGCCGCCTGCATCCGCGGCTCGCGCCAGACGCTGTCGCGCGCCGAGATCGGGCAGATCGACGTGCCGGTTCTCGTCAGCGTCGGCACCCTCGACACCGTCGCGGGCTCCGGCCCGGGCCTCGCGGCCTTGATGCCGAACGCGCGAAGCCTCGAGCTCGAAGGCCGCGACCACAGCTCCGCCGTCGGCGCCAAGCCGCATCGCGACGGCGTGCTGGCCTTCCTCGCCGCGCGGCCCTGAGGCCGGCGCGGCCGCGTCACTTCAGCTTCGCATAAGCCTCGTCGAAGGCGGACTTCACCTCGGCGCAGGTGGCCGCGTCGGGCGCCGACATCGAGCGCACGCCGTCGGCGACGCCCTCCTTAAAGCGGGTCATCGCAGGGCTCGGGCCGCCGGTGTCGATGCCCGAGCCCGTGAGCATGGTGTCGGCGAGCTGAGAGACCTGATCCTTCGGCATCTTGCAGAAGGTGGCGGCGCCCGTGAACTGGCCGAAGCCGAAGGCGAGTTCCTCGGGCGTCTCGGCCGAGGCGGGGGCCGGGCCGGCAAGCGCGCAGGCGAGCAGGAGCGTAGAGAGGGCACGGTTCATCGATCGTCGTCCAGGCAGTGGCGTGAAGTCCAGCGACGAGGCATGCCGGCCCGGCCGTTCGCGGTCCAGGCGCGCGCAGGCGGTCCCGACGCGTTTGGGACGTACGGTCAAGGATACGGGACGGCGCGTTTCCCGGCGCGGCAGCGGCCGGTCGAGAGGCGCGGGCGGGGGCTTAGGATTGACCGGCCCGGCCGCCTCGACTACGAACCGCTCGTCACCGCGGCTCCTTCAGGGGCCGCTTGGCGTTTTCATACGCACCCGTGAGTCGCCTTCGAGGCGGCTCTGTCGTCCCGGGCCGCAAGGCCGGCGGGAAGAGGAGGGCGCGTTCCTCACTATCTCGTTTGCGAGAGGACACGCGATATGTCGAAGCGGATTCAGGCCAAGCACAAGCTCGACCGCCGCATGGGCCAGAACATCTGGGGCCGCCCGAAGAGCCCCGTGAACCGCCGCGAGTACGGCCCCGGCCAACACGGCCAGCGCCGCAAGGGCAAGATGAGCGACTTCGGCACGCAGCTGCGCGCCAAGCAGAAGCTCAAGGGCTATTACGGCAACATCACCGAGAAGCAGTTCCGCCGCTACTACGCCGAGGCGATCCGCCTGCGCGGCGACTCGAGCGAGAACCTGATCGGCCTGCTCGAGCGCCGCCTCGATGCCGTGGTGTACCGCTCGAAGTTCGTGGCGACGCCGTTCGCCGCCCGCCAGTTCGTCAACCACGGCCACATCAAGGTCAACGGGCGCCGGGTCAACATCCCGAGCTACCTCGTGAAGCCGGGCGACCTGATCGAGGTCAAGGAAGCCTCGCGCCAGCTCGAGATCGTGGTCGTCGCCTCGCAGCTCCCCGAGCGCGACGTGCCAGACTACATCGAGGTCGACCACCAGAAGATGACCGCCCGCGTCACCCGCGTGCCGGGCCTGACCGAGGTGCCGTACCCGGTGCAGATGGAACCGAACCTGGTGATCGAGTTCTACTCGCGCTAAGCCGATCGACGGATCACCGTCGTGCCGCTGGGAAGGGTCGTCCGAAAGGGCGGCCCTTTTCCATGTCCAGGGGGCGGACGTGTCGCGCGCTCGCGCGCGTTCACGCGTCCCTCCGTCGCCCGTCATAGCCGCCCGGCATTTCCGGAGCGCCGGTGGCGAGCCCGGAATTCGGAACCGCAGGTCGTGCTCCCACCTGCCGCTTCGGCGACTCTGGCTTTCGGGCTCCGCTGCGCGGACCCGGACCGACGGCGCGGGTCGGAAGTGCCGGGTCGGGGCAGGCCGGATCGCCTGTGCAGAACCGGCGACGGCCGAGCCGTTCGGTATCAGGCTTCGCGCTTGCCGACCGCGCCCGCCCGCCGGACCGCATCGAGCGTCACCACGTGCGGCCCGGCGGGACCGGCGACCGCGAGCCGGGTGCGACCGCCTGCCAGCATCATGGACAGCGCATCGCGCAACGTCGCCGTGTCCGCGATCTCCGGCGCGTCGGCGGCCGTTCCGGGCTCGGCGGCTTCGGAGACCGTGAGCAGCGCGAGGCGCCGCAGCGCCCGGTCCTCGCCGACGAAGGAGGCGACGAACGGGTCGGCCGGCGCGGCCAGCAGCGCCTGCGGCGCATCGGCCTGGACGACGCGGCCAGCCCGCATCAGCACGACGCGGTCGCCCATCAGCATCGCCTCGTCGATGTCGTGGGTGACGATCAGCACGGTCTTGGACAGGCGCTTGAGGATCGCGCCGATCTCGGCTTGGAGCCGGCCGCGCGCCACCGGATCGACCGCGCCGAAGGGCTCGTCCATCAGGATCACCGGCGGGTCGGCGGCGAGCGCGCGGGCGACGCCGACGCGCTGGCGCTGTCCGCCGGAGAGCGCGTCCGGGCGGCGGTCGCGGTAGAGCGCCGGATCGAGCCCGACGAGGTCGAGCATCGCGTCGACGCGCGCCGCGATCCGCGTCTTCGGCCAGCCGAGCAGCTCGGGCACGGTCGCGACGTTCCGCGCGACGCTGCGGTGCGGGAACAGGCCGATGCCCTGGAGCACGTAGCCGATGCCGCGCCGAAGCGCGATCGGGTCGACGGCCGCGACGTCGTGCCCGCCGAGCGTGATGCGGCCGGCATCCGGCTCGATCAGGCGGTTGACCAGGCGCAGGGTCGTCGACTTGCCGCAGCCGGACGGCCCGATCAGCACGCAGGTGGTGCCCTCGGGGATCGTCAGGTCAAGCCGGTCGACGGCGGGGCCGGGCGCCCCGGCGAAGTGCTTGGAGACGCCCTCGAACCGGATCACCGTCGGTGCGGCGCGCTCGGACCCGTGCCCTCAGCAGCCCTTGCAGATCGAGGACATCGAGTTGCGCGTGCGGGCGTCCCAGGCCTTGTCGCGGGCGGCCGAGGCCTTCTGCGCCTTGATCATCTCGGCCTCGTTCGCCGCCTTCATCGCGGAGGCCTTGCTCGCCTCGCTGGCGGGGGGCGCGCCGGACGGCCGCGGCACGGTCGCGCCGGTGG
>NZ_VRVH01000074.1:0-18551 GCF_008040095.1 Methylobacterium sp. WL6
CCCGCATCCTATTCCGGCGACACGCCCGCCCCGCCACCTGCCCCGTCACCCGGTCGAGCCATGACGATCCGTCCCCTCGTGATCCTGCCCGATGCGCGCCTGCGCCTGCCGTCGGAGCCGGTCGGCCCCGTGACGAAGGAGATCCGCACCCTCGCCGACGACATGCTCGAGACGATGTACGACGCGCCCGGCGTCGGCCTCGCGGCGATCCAGATCGGCGTGACGAAGCGGATGGTGACCATCGACACCTCCAAGGAGGAGGGCGTGCGCAACCCGCAGATCTTCCTCGATCCCGAGATCGTCTGGGCTTCCGAGGAGACGCGGGTCTACGACGAGGGGTGCCTCTCGATCCCGGAGGTCTACGGCGAGGTCACGCGGCCGGACAAGGTGCGGGTGCGGTTCCGCGACCTCGACGGGGGGGTGCAGGAGATCGAGGCGTCCGGCCTGCTCGCCACCTGCATCCAGCACGAGATCGACCACCTCAACGGCGTGTTGTTCATCGATCACCTGTCGAAGCTCAAGCGCGACCGGATCGTGAAGAAGTTCACCAAGGCGGCCAAGCGCGACGCGGCCTGATCGGACACCGGACATGCGCGTTGTCTTCATGGGCACCCCGGATTTCGCGGTGCCGACGCTCGCGCGTCTTTCCGAGGACGGCCACGCCATCGCGGCGGTCTACACTCGCGCGCCGGCGAAGGCCGGGCGCGGCATGGCGCTGCGCCCCTCCCCCGTCCATGCGCTCGCGGACCGGCTCGGCCTGCCGGTCCTGACCCCGTCGACCCTCAAGGACGCCGAGGCCGCCGAGACCTTCGCGCGCCTCCGGGCCGACGTCGCCGTCGTCGTCGCCTACGGCATGCTTCTGCCGCAGGCGATCCTCGACGCGCCGCGCCACGGCTGCCTCAACCTGCACGGCTCGCTGCTGCCGCGCTGGCGCGGGGCGGCGCCGATCCACCGCGCGGTGATGGCGGGCGACGGGATGAGCGGCGTCGGCGTGATGCGGATGGAAGCCGGCCTCGACACCGGGCCGGTGGCGCTGGAAGCCCGCATCCCGATCCGCCCCGGCATGACCACGGGCGACCTGCACGACGCGCTGATGCCGGCGGGCGCCGACCTGATGGCGCAAGCTCTGCAGGAGCTCGACGCCGGCACTCTGACCTTCCGGCCGCAGGCTGAGGACGGCGTGCTCTACGCCAGGAAGATCACCAACGACGAGGCGCGGATCGACTGGGCCCGGGATGCCGACGCGGTCGCGGCGCAGATCAACGGGTTGAGCCCGTTCCCGGGCGCCTACTTCGAGGTGGACCTCGGGAAGGGCGCCGAGCGGGTGAAGGTGCTCCGGGCTCTGCCCGCCACCGGATCGGGCGTCGCCGGAACGCTCCTCGACGCCGACGCCACGGTCGCCTGCGGCTCGGGCGCCGTGCGGATCCTGGAGGTCCGACGCGCCGGGAAGGGCGGCAGCGCCAGCGGCGCGGAGTTCCTGCGCGGGGCGCGGGTGATTGCCGGCGCGCGTTTCGGATGAGGGAAATCGACAACCGCCCGTTCCCTCCACCTTCTGCGGGGGAAGGTACCCTGCGCCGCAGGGGGGGAGGGAAAGGCGCGTCCTCCGCTCACACGCAGAGACGACCCTGATGCCGCGTTACAAGCTCGTCATCGAGTACGACGGCGCGCCCTTCCGCGGTTGGCAGCGGCAGGCCGACGCGCCGAGCGTGCAGGGCGCGATCGAGACGGCGGTGACGCGGTTCTCGGGCGAGACGCAGGGGCTGACCTGCGCCGGGCGCACCGATTCCGGCGTGCATGCGACGCATCAGGTCGCCCATCTCGATCTTGCCAAGGCGTGGCGGACGGACGTGGTGCGCGACGCGCTGAACGCGCATCTGCGCCGGGTGCCGATCTCGATCCTCTCGGCGGAGATCGTCCACGCCGGGTTCAACGCGCGGCATTGGGCGATCCGGCGGCACTATCGCTACCGCATCCTCGACCGGCGCAGCCCGCCGACCTTCACCGGCGGCCAGGTCTGGCACGTGCCCTGGGCGCTCGATGCGGCGGCGATGCACGCGGCCGGTCAGAGCCTGCTCGGCCTGCACGACTTCACCGCCTTCCGCGCCGCCGAGTGCCAGGCCAACAGCCCGGTGCGCACCCTCGACCGCCTCGACGTCACCCGCCGTGCGATGGGATCGATGGTGGAGATCGTGGTCGAGACCCACGCCCGCTCCTTCCTGCACCATCAGGTCCGCAGCATGGTCGGCACGCTGATGCTCGCCGGAAGCGGGCGCCTCGATGCGGCCGGCGTCGCCGACATCCTGGCCTCGCGCGACCGCAGCCGCTGCGGCCCGATGGCGCCCGCCTGCGGGCTGTGCTTCGTCGGCGTGGATTATCCCGCCGAGGGCCCACCCGTCTGGCCCGACGCCGAGAAGTAGGCGTCGAGCATCCGGCTGTAGATCGCCGTCAGCCGGTCGAGGTCGGCGACCGGCACACACTCGTCGACCTGATGCATGGTCTCGCCGACGAGGCCGAACTCGATGACCGGGCAGAAATCCTTGATGAAGCGCGCGTCCGAGGTGCCGCCGGTGGTCGAGAGCTTCGGACGCAGCCCGGTCTCGGCTTCGATCGCGTCGGAGACGAGCGCGACGAAGGCGTCGGGCTGGGTCAGGAAGGCCGGAGAGTTCGAGGGCGCGAGGTCGAGGGCGTAGCGGACCGTGCCGCCGGCGGCCGCGTCGAGGCGGCGGCGGATCTCGGCGGCGAGCGTCTGCGCGTCCCATCCCTCGTTGAAGCGGATGTTGAACACCGCCCGCGCTTCGGCCGGGATGACGTTGGTCGCGGGGTTGCCGACGTCGATCGTCGTGAACTCGAGGTTCGAGGCGTCGAAATGCGCGGTGCCGCCGTCGAGCGGGTCCGCGGCCAGCGCCGAGGCGAGGCGCAGCATGCCCGGGATCGGGTTCTCGGCCCGGTGCGGGTAGGCGACGTGGCCCTGCCGCCCGTGGACGGTGAGCTTGCCGGTGAGCGAGCCGCGCCGCCCGATCTTGATCGTCTCGCCCAGGGTGCTCGGGTTCGTCGGCTCGCCGAGCAGGCAATGGTCGAAGCGCTCGCCCCGGGCCTTCGCCCAGTCGAGCAGCTTGACGGTCCCGTTGACCGCCGGCCCCTCCTCGTCGCCGGTGATCAGGAAGGCGATCGAGCCGGGAAGACCCGGGCCGCGCGCCTGCAGGAACCGGAGCGTGGCGGCGAGCATGCAGGCGATGCCGCCCTTCATGTCCACGGCGCCGCGCCCGTAGAGAACGCCGTCGGCGACCGCGCCCGCGAACGGGCCGCTCCGCCACGCGGCGGCGTCTCCCGGCGGCACCACGTCGGTATGGCCGGCAAACAGCAGGCAGGGCGCGCCGGTGCCGATCCGGGCATAGAGGTTCTCGACGTCCGGCGTGCCGGACTCGGAAAAGACCGGCCGCGAGACGGCAAACCCGGCCGCGGTGAGGATCCGGTCGAGCAGCGCAAGCGCCCCGCCCTCCTCCGGGGTAACCGAGGGGCAGCGCAGCAGCGCCTGCGCCAGGTCGAGCGGGCTCGCCTCGGCGCTCACGCCGACACCTCAACGATCACCGAGGCCTCGCCCGCGGAGCTACCGTGACGG
This sequence comes from Methylobacterium sp. WL6, assembly GCF_008040095.1. NCBI lineage: Bacteria > Pseudomonadati > Pseudomonadota > Alphaproteobacteria > Hyphomicrobiales > Methylobacteriaceae > Methylobacterium > Methylobacterium sp. WL6. The sequence continues at coordinate 3,620 of NZ_VRVH01000074.1, forward strand.
TGTGGATCCGTCGGCGCGATGGCGGAGGACGGCAGCTGCATCTTCAACCCTTCTTGAGAAACCGAGCTTACGACAACCCGGAGCAGGAACAGGCACCGCACCGCAAGGGCCGCGGCAGGATAGGAGCATCGCGGCATGGTTGCGAAGGCGTGGTCCGAGCTCGCCGCTTCCCGCAACCATCTCAGCCTGATGGAGCCTCCGCCGGAGAAGCGATCGGGCGGGGGCCGCCACACGGTGATGATCCCGGCGACGATCACCTGTCCCGACGGGACGACCCATGCCTGCGTGATCCGCGACATGTCGGTCGCGGGCGCGAAGCTCGCGATCTCGCGCCGCTATCGCCTGCCGCCGGGCTTCGCCCTCACCGTGCCCGGGTACGACCATGCCTATCCGGTCGCGCGCAAGTGGCAGCGCGGAGACTTCGCCGGCGTGGTGCTGACGCTTCCGAAGCCCGACGGCGAGCCGCATCCGGAATGATGCGCGGCTGCGCGAGGCGACCGCCGCCTCGCGCTCCGAGACCCACGCGCGGCGGCTACTTCAGCACCGCCACCTGTGCGTCGCCGAGGCGACGCGTGACGCTGACGGTGACGTCGCTGCCGTGGCGTTGGAACCGCAGGTCGACCCGCGAATCGCCCAGGCGCACGTTGTAGAGCGAGACCCCGTCGAGGAACGCCGGCAGGATCGGGTTGCGCAGGCGGACGCGGTTGCGCGCGTGATCGAGCTCCAGCCCGAGGCAGGCCGAGAGGAAGGCGAACGGCGCCGCCGCGGCCCAGGCCTGCGGGCTGCACGCCACCGGGTAGGAGACCGGCCCGCGCTGGCGCCGGCGCATGAAGCCGCAGAACAGCTCCGGCAACCGCTTCTGGTCCTGGTACAAGGCGGTCTCGAACATGCCCTGGAAGATGCGCGCGGCCTCGTGCTTCAGGTCGTAGCGGGCGAGCCCCATCGCGATGATCGCGTTGTCGTGCGGCCAGATCGAGCCGTTGTGGTACGACATCGGGTTGTAGCGCGCCTCGCCGCGGGCGATCGTGCGCACGCCCCAGCCGTTGAAGCCGTCCTTCGACAGCAGCGTCGCCGCCACCTGCGCCGCCCGCTCGGGCTTGGCGATGCCGGTGAACAGGGCGTGGCCCGCATTGGACGAGCGCACGGCGCATTGGCGCTTCTCGCCGTCGAGCGCCAGCGCGTAGGTGCCGATCTCGGCGTTCCAGAACGCGGCGTCGAACTTTTCGCGCAGGTCGTTCGCCTCGAGCGTCAGGCTCTCGGCCATGGCGTCGTGACCGAGCATCGCAGCGAGCTTGGCCATGCCGTTCTTGGCGGCGTAGACGTAGCCCTGGACCTCGCACAGCGCGATCGGGCCCTTGGCCAGATGCCCGTCGGTGTGGAAGATCGAATCGTGGCTGTCCTTCCAGCCCTGGTTCTCCAGCCCCTTGTCGGTGTCGCGGGCGTACTCGACGAAGCCGTCGCCGTCGCGGTCGCCGTACTCGTTCATCCAGGCCAGCGCGAGCTCGAGCGCGGGCCAGATCCGGGTGATGGTCTCGCGGTCGCCGGTGACGGCGTAATAGTCCCAGGCCAACATCACGAAGAGCGGCGTGCCGTCGATGGTGCCGTAATAGTGCCGGAACGGCACCTCGCCGAGCATCGCCATCTCGCCGCGGCGGGTCTCGTGCAGCACCTTGCCCGGCTGCGCGTCGGCGGCCGGATCGACGGTCTTGGCCTGCGTCACCGCGAGGTAGCGCAGCACGCCCTTGGCGAACTTCGGATCGATCCACAGCGCCATCATCGCGGTGATGATGCCGTCGCGCCCGAACACCGTGGAGTACCAGGGGATGCCGGCGAACGGGTAGATGCCCTCGGGCGTCCGGCTCGCCAGCATGTAGAGGTCGGCGGTGGCGCGGCAGGCGGCCTCGTTGAACTGGTCATTCGACGAGATGATCGTGGTGATGCCGGCGGTCAGCTCGCGCAGGTCGCGCCGCGCGTCGCGGTAGGCGCGGGCGAAGACCATGCCTTCGTAGAGGCCCTTCGGCGGCCGCACCGCGGTGCTGCCCGAGGCGAGCGAGAGCGCGGCGGCGGCATCCTCGCCGGTCTTCTCGGCGGACGGCGCGCTGGTGAAGGCGCGATGCGCCTCGCACACCACGCGGACGAACAGCGAGGCACGGCCCTCGGGCGCCAGAGTCACCTCGAAGACGGCACGGCCGGGCTCGAGCAGCTTCGGCTTGGGCCCGAAATGCAGCGCGGTGGTGCGCACGATCTCGTCGAGGCCGACGTAGCGGAACTGCACCTCCTGGTCGCTCGCGACCTGCACCGCGCGCTTGCCGCGGCTGGTGCGCGCCGTGCCGCGGACCTCGAACAGGTCGCGGTAATCGGCATCGAACGTCACTTCGATGCGCAGGGTGCGCTGGCGGGAGTCGTAGGAGCGCAGGCCGATCCGGTCGTAGCAGGCGCCGCGGAACAGGAATTTCGTGCGCTCGATCGCGATGATCTCGCGCGCCAGCGTGATCTCGTCGCCGCCGTCGAGGCGGATGTCGGGGGTCGTCATGTCGACCGAGAGCGCGCCGTTGTCGTCCTGCATCACCGAGGACAGCATCAGGGGGCGCTGGCCCTCGATGGTGAAGTGCAGGCGCGACAGGTAGCGCGTATCCTGAAAGTACAGGCCTTCCGGGCCGGGCTGCACGCCGATGTCGCCGAACGAATCCAGCACGGCGAAGGCCTCGCCGAACTTGAGCGAGCGCAGCGGCCGGTCCACCAGCGAGGTCTGCGCCTCGATGTGGTACTGCGGAAGCACCTCGTCGGCATCCTGGAAGCCGCGCGGAATCTTCTGCTGCGCCTCGCTGCCGGGCTGCGCCTTTGCCGTCATCGTGTCCGCCATGCGTGACCTGCTCCGCGCATCCTGGAATGCGAATCGAAAGGGCCGCCGGATCGCGCCTTTGCGATGCGGCGGCCCTGGTGACCGTCTGATTGAGCCGTTTGTACGACGGGGCGAGGACGGAGAAAACCCTGCCCGCGCCGCTTCGACGGCCCTTGGGCGGCCCTTGCAAGCCGAGTGCCGGATGCGGCGGCGGGCGAGGCCCGCCGCGACCGGATCAGGCCGGCATCGCGGCGATCGAGATCGCCGGGCGGGCCGAGCCGTTCATCTCGCCGTAATGCGGGGCGAAGGCGGAGGCGGTCGGCAGGGCGATCACCGACTCGCGGACGGCGAGCAGTTCCTCGTAGGCCGCGACGTACTTCTTGACCATGCACTCGGCGGTGAACGCGGTCTCGAAGTGGCGGCGGACGCCGGCGCGGCTCATGGTCTTGACCTTGGCCACCGCGGCGACCGCGTCGTCCATCGTCTCGCACAGCACGCCGCTGACGCCGTCGGCGATCACCTCCGGCACGGAGCCGTTGCGGAAGGCGATCACCGGGGTACCGGCCGACATCGCCTCGATCATCACCAGGCCGAAGGGCTCCGGCCAGTCGATCGGGAAGGCGAGCGCCAGGGCGTTGCCGAGGAATTCCTTCTTCTGCTCCTCGTTGATCTCGCCGATATACTCGATCAGCGGGTGGTGGATCATCGGCTCGATGACCTCGTCCCAGTAATCCTGATCGGCCTTGTCGACCTTGGCGGCGATCTTCAGCGGCGTGCCGGAGCGGATCGCCATCTCGATGGCGCGGTCCGGGCGCTTCTCCGGCGAGATGCGGCCGAGGAAAGCGAGGTAGCCGCCCTTGGCCTCGGGGGAATACGGGCAGTTCTGGGCCGGCAGGCCGTGATGGATCGTCGACAGCCAGTTGACGTTCGGCGGCATCGGCTCGCGCTGGTTGTCGGAGATCGACACCAGCGGCATCCCGGTGAAGGTCTTGTAGACGGGCATGAAGTCCGGCACGTCGAGGCGGCCGTGCATCGTGGTGATGCACTTGTGGTTCAGATCCTCGAACATGGGATACTGCAGCAGATCGATGTGAAAATGCAGGATGTCGAACTCGTGCGCCCGACGATGAACCTGGTGCAGCATCGCGAGATGGCTCGCGGTATGATCGCGATAGCCCAGAAGACGCAGACCTTCGGGCGTGCAGGCCGCGAGCTTGGCGGACGTCTCGGAATCGCCGCTCGCGAACAAGGTGACGTCGTGGCCCTGGCGGACCAGTTCTTCGGTGATCCAGCTGACGACGCGCTCTGTGCCGCCGTAGAACTTGGGCGGTACGGCTTCCGAGAGCGGGGCGATCTGGGCAATGCGCACGAAAGGTCTCCTGAGTAGCCTGCGTTTCGGGGATCTAACCCGACCCGGGCTGAGTGGGACATGAACGAAACCCACGGCCAAGGTTATGGTTCCTTGTGCGGTGCAAAGGCAGCGCTTCGTCGTCTTCACCGGGACTTGTCCCCGGTATCCTCGACGACCGGTCGGCCCGCGATGCCCGATCGAGCCGCGAGCCCCGTGGACCGGGACGCCGGCGGACATGGCGATCCGCGGCGCGCACAAGAATCGAAATCGTAACGAGCAGCTTTAAAGTATTACAAATCGATGTTGTGGCCTTTCGGCGACGCCTCCGAAAGGATCATATCCGCCGGTCGCTTTCCGCGTTGAGATCATTGCAAGCACCGCACGCCATCGCTCAAGGATTGCGCGGAGCCGATCGGCTTCGAATATCCAAGCGCGAGCGAAAACCATGGTCGGTGATGGTGGAGATGCGAGACGGCCCCATCATGAAACCATCGGTTGCTTTCTCGCCGCGGTGGCCGGCCTGCTGGCGGGTGTCGCATCCCCGGTCCCAGCACTGGCCGGCCCGGCCACGGACGAGGTCGTCCTGTCCGAGCTGAGCGTGACCGGCACGGGCGGCGAGCGGGCGGGCGGACCGGTGGTCGGCTATCGCGCCACGCGCTCGGCGACGGCCACGCGCACCGACACGGCGCTGGCCGACACGCCGCAATCCGTCCAGGTGGTGCCGCGCGACGTGTTGGTGGATCAGCAGGACGTTCGGCTCGGCGACGCGCTGCAGAACGTCAGCAACGTGCAGCCGGGCGGCACCCTGCAGGGGCGGAGCGAGACCTTCATCATCCGCGGCTTCGCCACGCAGACCTACGCCATCGACGGCATCCTGCTGAACCAGGCGAGCAACTTCTACACCGTCCAGCGCGACCTCGCCGACGTGGAGCGCATCGAGGTGCTGAAGGGACCGGCCTCGGTGCTGTACGGCCGCGGCGAGCCCGGCGGCCTGATCAACATCGTCACCCGGCAGCCGACGCTCGTCCCGTCCGGCGACCTCAGCATCCAGGGCGGCAGCTTCGGCTTCCGGCGCGTGCAGGGCTCGGTGTCGAGCGCCATCCCGGGCGTCGAGGGCCTGGCGGCCCGCATCAGCTTCGCGGGACAGTCCGACCCGACCTTCCGCAACTACGGCGATCGCGACAATGCCCGCACCTTCGCGGCGCCGGCCTTCGCCTGGAACCCGTCTCCCGACACCCGCGTGTCGTTCGTCGGCGAGTTCACCCGCACCGACACCCAGTACGACGAGGGACTGATCGCCCGGAACGGACGCGTCCTCCTCGACGACATCGGCCGCTACTACGGCGAGCCCTTCAGCCGCTACAACGCCACGGCGAATTTCGGCGTGCTCCGCATCGAGCACGACGTGAACGAGTCCATCACCCTACGCGAGGTCTTCAGCGCCCAGGGCGGCGCCTTCGATCTCGTCGCGACCCGTGCGACGGGCCTGACCGACAACAACAGGACCGTGTCACGGCGCGAGACTGCGGTCCGCTCGGCCTATGCCTCGATCGACAGCCAGACCGAGATGGTCGCGAAGTTCGACCTGTTCGGGCTGCGCAACACCGTGCTGGTCGGGTTCGAGTACACCGACGGCTTTCGCCATTCCTACACGACGCAGAGCACCGGCTATCCGTCGGTCAGCTTCCTCACGCCGACCTTCGGCTCGCCCATCGTCGGCACGGCGCTGCAGGGCGACCTCCGCCAGAGTAGCGAACTCTACGGCCTCTACCTTCAGGATCAGGTCGACCTCGGCTACGGCCTGCAGGTGCTGATCGGGGTCCGCTACGACACCGGAACGCAGTTCTACTTCAACCGGACGCCGACCTCGCGCACGATCCCGCCGAACCTGGCGTTGTCCGGGACCTCGCCGCGGGTCGGCCTCGTCTACCGGCCGTTCGATCCGCTGACGCTCTATGCGAGCTACACGACGTCGTTCAAGCCGCAGACCGCCAACGTCCTCAACGTCTCGAACCCGACGCCCGAGACCGGGGACCAGGTCGAGGTCGGAAGCCGCCTCGACCTTACGCCGGACCTGACCCTGAGCGCGGCCGCCTTCCGCATCACCCGCCAGAACGTGGCCGCCGCCGACCCCGTCAACACCGGCTTCTCGGTGATCACCGGCGAGCAGCGCTCGCAGGGCGTCGAGGCGGATCTGGCCGGCCAGATTCTGCCGGGCTGGAAGGTCATTGGCAGCGTCGGCTACCTCGACGCGCGGATCACCAAGGATGACGTCTACGTCGTCGGGAACCGCCTGATCGGCGTGCCGAGCTTCAGCACCAGCCTGTGGTCGACCTACCAGTTCCAGGAGGGCCCGTTGCGCGGCTGGACCGTCGGCGGCGGCATCACCTATGTCGGGCGGCGCACCGGCGACCTGAACAACAGCTACTCCGTCGGCGGCTTTGCGCGCCTCGACGCGGCCGTGTTCTACGATATCGACGAGCACGCCCGCTTCTCGCTGAATGCCCGCAACCTCACCGACCGGCGCTACATCGAGCAGCCGTTCAACCAGTTCAACAACGCCCCGGGCGCGCCGCTCTCGGTGCTCGCCACGATCACGGCCAAGCTGTGAGCCGAGCCCCGGACGCGTCGCTCGGGACGGCGGGGCCGATCGGGCATCCGCGAAGGCATTGAAGCGGCGCGCGGTTTCTGCCATAAGCCGCCCCGCGTGGAACCGCCCGGCCGGTTAGGGCTGCCGTGGCGGTTCATGCTGCTCCACCAGAAGCATCCATCGAGCGCACCCCTCCGGCCATCGTCGGACGGCTGGGGTTTCGCGCAGCGGAGAGCCAAATGCCCAAGCTGAAGACCAAATCGGGCGCGAAGAAGCGCTTCAAGATCACCGGGACCGGCAAGGTCATGTACGCCCAGGCCGGCAAGCGCCACGGGATGATCAAGCGGACGACGAAGCAGATCCGCAACCTGCGCGGCACCACCACCCTGTTCGAGGGCGATGCCGCCAACGTGAAGAAGTACTTCCTGCCCAACAGCCGGTAAGCGCTTCACGACCGCCGAGACTGCTTTTTTCGATCCAGGAGATACACCATGGCCCGCGTCAAACGCGGCGTGACCAGTCACGCCAAGCACAAGAAAGTCCTCAAGGCCGCCCGTGGCTATTACGGCCGGCGCAAGAACACGATCCGCATCGCCAAGCAGGCGGTCGAGAAGGGCATGCAGTATGCCTACCGCGACCGCAAGAACAAGAAGCGCACGTTCCGCGCCCTCTGGATCCAGCGCCTGAACGCTGCCGTCCGCGAGCACGGCCTGACCTATTCGCGCTTCATCGACGGCCTGGCGAAGTCCGGCATCGCGGTCGACCGCAAGGCGCTGTCCGACCTCGCGATCCACGAGCCGGCGAGCTTCGCCGTCGTGGTCGAGAAGGCCAAGGCCGCCCTGCCCGCTCAGTCCGCCAAGGCCGCCTGAGCCTCATCCGAGCGACAAACCGGCGAAAGGCGCGGGGCTCCCTCGGGGAGCGCCGCGCCTTCGTCATGTTCGCACACCCTGTGACCACGAGCCTGCGCGCCGACGGCGCCGGGCGGTGAACCGCACGCGACGGGACAGCGATGACCGATCTCGACACCCTCGAACGCGATCTGCTCGCCCAGGTCGCGGCCGCCGTCGACGAGGCGTCGCTCGAGGCCCTGCGCGTCGCGGCGCTCGGCAAGAAGGGCAGCGTCTCCGAGTTGCTGAAGACGCTGGGCGCGATGAGCCCGGAGGAGCGCAAGCAGCGCGGCCCGCTCATCAACGGCCTGCGCGACCGGGTGCAGGGCGCGATCGCCCAGCGCCGCGACGCGCTCGCCGAGGCGGCCCTCGAAGCGCGGCTCGCGGCCGAGCGCATCGACGTGACCCTGCCGCTGCGCGAGGCGCCCGAGTCCCGCGGCCGCATCCACCCGATCAGCCAGGTCATCGACGAGATCACCGCGATCTTCGCCGACATGGGGTTCTCGGTCGCCGAAGGCCCGGACATCGAGACCGACGAGCTGAACTTCACCGCGCTGAACTTCCCGCCCGGGCATCCGGCGCGGGAGATGCACGACACCTTCTTCCTAGCGCCCGACGCCGAGGGCAAGCGCAAGGTGCTGCGCACGCACACCTCGCCGGTCCAGATCCGCACCATGCGGTCGCAGACGCCGCCGATCCGGGTGATCATCCCGGGCCGGACCTACCGGCACGATTCCGACCAGACCCACACGCCGATGTTCCATCAGGTCGAGGGGCTGGTGATCGACAAGGCGGCCAACATCGCCAACCTGAAATGGGTGCTCGAGGCGTTCTGCAAGGCGTTCTTCGAGGTCGACGCCGTCAAGATGCGCTTCCGACCCTCGTTCTTCCCCTTCACCGAGCCCTCGGCGGAGGTCGACATCCAGTGCTCGCGCAAGGGCGGCGAGATCCGCTTCGGCGAGGGCGCCGACTGGCTCGAGATCCTCGGCTGCGGCATGGTGCACCCGAACGTGCTGCGGAATTGCGGCCTCGACCCGAGCGAGGTCCAGGGCTTCGCCTTCGGCGTCGGCATCGACCGCATCGCCATGCTCAAGTACGGCATGCCGGACCTGCGGCCGTTCTTCGAGGCCGACCTGCGCTGGATCGAGCATTACGGCTTCCGCCCGCTCGACGTGCCGAGCCTGATCGGCGGCCTGACGGGGTAAGATACAAAGACGGTGCGCCGATCGCTTGACAGGAGTCCCGCATGACCAACGCCGAAATAAAGGCAATCGCCCATCGCGTGCTCCAGTCGAGCTTGGCCAGTCGAGGCCTCGACCGGATCGAGGTTCGCGTCGAGTCCGACGACGTGGACGAACCGAAACTTTTCGTCGATGCCTCCATGAAGCCGGAGGCCGGCTCACTTGGCGGCGGGGTCACGTCCGGCGCCCTCCATGCCTTGAGCACCGCGCTGCTCGAGGCCGGGGAAATGCGTTTTCCCTATCTCAGGCTTCGATACCCCGATGAGGATGTTGCGGACGCTGGCGCTTCGAGAGGCTAGCGAATGCATCAAGAGCTTCTTGAGATCGCCCTCGAACTAGCTAGACGTGGCGGGGGACGCCCGCGCAAGAAGTCTTTGGCGCGCGCCGTCTCGACGGCTTACTATGCCTTGTTTCATGCCCTTGCCGAGTTTTGTGGACGGGAACTTGTCGGAGCGTGGACTCCGTGGGCGCCTTTCCGTCAAGTCTATCGATCCCTGGATCACGGTCAGGCGCGAAAAGTCTTCGAAAGCTTTCGGACGAACGCCGACGCCAGCGATGGCTTGAAGCGAATCGGGGAGTCGTTTCGCGTCCTGCAGAAGCTCAGGCACGATGCCGACTACGATCCCGGATTTCGGACGGCGCGCCGAGAAGTCGAAGATTTAATCGACCAAGCGCGGGAAGCCATCGCGTTGTTGGAACAGCTGGGCACTGTCGAGCGAAAATTCCTCGCGGTTCGCTTGATCGGCCGCACGCGTACGTCTTGAAAGAGTTCGGGCAGCATCGATGAAATTCACCCTCTCCTGGCTCAAGGACCACCTCGACACCGAGGCGTCCCTCGACGTGATCGCCGAGACGCTCACCCGCATCGGGCTCGAGGTCGAGGGCATCGAGGACAAGGCGGCGGCGCTGAAGCCCTACGTGGTGGCGAAGATCCTCACCGCCGAGCAGCATCCCAACGCCGACCGGCTCAGGGTCTGCAGCGTCGACGCCGGGGACGGGCAGCCGCTCCAGGTGGTCTGCGGCGCGCCGAACGCGCGCGCCGGCCTGCTCAGCGTGTTCGCGCCGCCGGGCACCTACGTGCCGGGCAAGAACATGACCCTCTCGGTGGGCAACATCCGCGGCGTCGAGAGCCGCGGCATGCTGTGCTCGGGGGCCGAGCTCGGCCTCGGGGACGACCACGACGGCATCCTCGAGCTGCCGGCCGACGCGCCGGTGGGCACGCCCTACGCGCTGTGGGCCGGGCTCGACGATCCGGTGATCGAGATCAACCTGACGCCGAACCGCCCGGACTGCGCCTCGGTCCACGGCATCGCCCGCGACCTCGCCGCCACCGGCATCGGTGCCCTGAAGCCCCTGGCCGAGCCGCGGATCCGCGGCGAAGACCCCTGCCCGGTCGCCGTCGCGCTCGACATTCCCGAGGCGGCGCGCGACCTCGCCCCGCACTTCGCCCTCCGCCGCGTGCGCGGCGTGCGCAACGGGTCCTCGCCGGACTGGATGCAGGCGCGGCTGCGTGCGATCGGCCTTCGCCCGATCAACGCGCTGGTCGACATCACCAACTACATGACCTTCGACCAGGGCCGGCCGCTGCACGTGTTCGACGCCGCCAAGGTGGCCGGCGGCCTGACCGTCCGGCTCGCCCGCGAGGGCGAGACCCTGAAGGGCCTCGATGGGCGCGAGCACGCGCTCGGCGGCGAGATGGTCGTCATCGCCGACGACAACGGCGTCGAATCCATCGCCGGCATCATCGGCGGGGCGGCCTCGGGCTGCGACGCCTCCACCACCGACGTGCTGATCGAATCGGCGCTGTGGAACCCGGCCAACATCGCGCAGACCGGACGGCGGCTCGGCGTGATCACCGATGCGCGCTACCGCTTCGAGCGCGGCGTCGACCCGGCCTCGACGCTGCCCGGGCTCGACCGCGCGACGCAGCTCGTCCTCGACCTCTGCGGCGGGATCCCGTCCGAGGCGACGATCGCCGGCGCAATGCCCGAGACCGACCGCGTCGTCGACTTCCCCTGGACCGAAGTGCGGCGTCTGGCCGGGATCGAGCTGTCCCGCGCCGAGATGACCGTCACGTTGGAGGCGCTCGGCTTCCAGGTCTCCGGCACCGGCGACCGGGCGAAGGTGCTGCCGCCGTTGTGGCGGCCCGACATCGAGGGCGAGGCCGACCTCGTCGAGGAGATCATCCGCATCGCGGGCCTCGACCGGATCGAGCCGAAGCCGCTGGCGCCGCTGGCCGGCCTCGCGCGCCCGACGCTGACGCTGATCCAGAAGCGCACCCGCCGCGCCAAGCGCGCGCTGGCGAGCCGCGGCCTGATGGAAGCGGTGACGTGGTCGTTCATCCCGCACGACGACGCGGTGCTGTTCGGCGGCGGCGGCGCCGACCTGGTGCTGGCCAACCCGATCGCCTCGGAACTCTCCGACATGCGGCCGAGCCTGGTGCCGGGCCTGCTGCGCGCGGCGCAGCGCAACGCCGACCGCGGCTATCCCGATGCCGCCCTGTTCGAGGTCGGGCAGTGCTTCGCCGACGACACGCCGGAGGGACAGACCATCCGCGCCGCGGCCGTGCGCCGGGGAACGGCCAACCTCGCGGGCGGCGGGCGCCACTGGGACGGCACCGCGCCGACCGTGGACGCCTTCCAGGCCAAGGCCGACGCGATGGCGATGCTGGCCGCCCTCGGCGTTCCGACGGGCGGGCTCCAGGTCGTGGCGGGCGGCCCGGACTGGCTGCATCCCGGCCGCTCGGGCACGCTCCAGTTCGGCCCGAAGAACCCGGCCGGCTTCTTCGGCGAGGTGCATCCGCGGGTGATGAAGGCGCTGGATCTCAAGGGCACCCTGGTGGCGTTCGAGATCGTCCTCGACGCGATCCCGGCCCCGAAGCTGAAGCCGACCAAGACCAAGGGCGCGGCGACGCTCTCGGACTTCCAGCCGCTGTCGCGCGACTTCGCCTTCGTCGTCCGCCGCGACGTCGCCGCCGGCGAGATCGTAAAGGCGGCGGCCGGCGCCGAGCGCAAGCTCGTCACCGGCGTCGACGTGTTCGACGTCTACGAGGGCACCGGCATCCCGGACGGCTCGAAATCGGTGGCGATCGCGGTGCGGCTGCAGCCGCTGGAGCGGACGCTGACCGACGCGGAGATCGAGGCGGTGAGCGCCCGGATCGTCGCCGAGGTCGGCCGCAAGACCGGCGCGACGTTGCGCGGCTGAACCCCGCGCCCCGACGACCATACCGGCGCGCGACCTGCACGCGACGCGATCGGCACGCAACGAGGGCGACCAGACCATGACCGACGCCGAAGCGCTCAGCCAGGCACTGTCCCTTGCCGAGACCCTGCCCGAGCCGCTGCTGCGTCGCGCCCTGGCCGAGCCGGATCTCGTCGCGGACGAGACCCTTCGCCTCCTCGCGGGGGCGGCCGAGGGCGCCGAGCTGACGCCGGAGCAGGAGAACCTGCTGTTCTGGGGGCTGCACGTGCTCGCCCATGCCCGCGATCCGCGGCTGCTCGCCCCGCTCCTGCGCTTCCTGCGCCAGGACGAGGAGAGCGTGGACGCGGTGCTCGGCGACGCCGTCACCACGACGCTCGCCCGCATGATCGCGAGCCTGTTCGACGGGCGGACCGACGGGATCTTCGCGCTGATCCACGACAGCACGGTCGACGATGCGGTACGCCAGGCGCTGCTGTCCGCCTGCGTCTTCCTGGCGATCGAGGGTCGGATTCCGCGCCAGACCCTGCGCGACCTGCTGGTCCGCTTCGACGACGCGAAGGCCGCCGTCGAGGAGGCGGCCGGCTGGATCGCCTGGGAGGAGGCGATCGCCTATCTCGGCCTGCGCGAGCTCGCCCCGCGGGCCGAGGCGGCCCGGCGCGACAAGCGCATCACCGACGAGTTCAGCGATGCCGCGTGGTTCAAGGAGACCCTGCGCGAGGCCGAGCCCAAGCCCAACGACCGGTCGCGCCTCGACGCGTGGAACCACGGCTACCTCGACGACCCGATCGTTCAGCTCGCTTGGACCAAGGCCGGCTACGGCCTGCCGACGGTCAACCCGTTCAAGGACGTCGGCCGCAACGATCCCTGCCCGTGCGGCAGCGGCAGGAAGTTCAAGAAGTGCTGCCTCGGCAAGGTGGATGCCGAAGCGGAATGGACCCCGCCATCAGGCTTGTGACGGCACCGCGCCGCTGAGCGGGTTCGCCTCGTCCCAGGCGTAGCCCAAGGTCTCGAACCGCATCGCGCGGGCATCGACCATCAGCAGCCGCCCGACCAGCGGCTCGCCGAAGCCGGTCACCGCGCGGATCACCTCCATCGCCATCAGCGAGCCCATCACGCCGGCGAGCGCCCCGAGCAGGCCGGCTTCCGCGCAGGGCGGCACGGTGCCGGGCGGCGGCGGGTTCGGGAACAGGCAGCGGTAGGTCGGGTTCGGGGCGCCGTCCGGCCCGGTCTCGTGGGCGCGGATCGTCGTCAGCGTGCCGTCGAAACGGCCGAGGGCGGCGGTGACCAAGGGGCGGCGCGCCCGGTAGCAGGCGTCGGACACGGCGTAGCGGGTCGCGAAGTTGTCCGAGCCGTCGGCGACGACGTCGTACGCGGCGGCCAAGGCTTCGGCGGATGCGGCATCGATCCGGATCGGATGGGCGACCACCGTCACGTTCGGGTTGAGGCGGGCGACGGCGTCCGCGGCGCTCTCGACCTTCGGGCGGCCGAGATCCGGTGTGCCGTGGATGATCTGGCGCTGCAGGTTCGAGAGCGAGACCGTGTCGTCGTCGACGATGCCGATCGTGCCGATGCCGGCGGCGGCCAGGTACTGGATCAGCGGGGCGCCGAGCCCGCCGGCACCGATCACGAGCACGCGCGCCGCCTTCAGCCTGCCCTGCCCGGGGCCGCCGATCTCCGGCAGCACGAGGTGGCGGGCGTAGCGTTCGATCTCGTCGGATGTCAGGGCCATGCGCAGCAGATAATCCGCGCGACCGGCCGGTGAAAGCGCGACGGCCCGTGAAAGGCGCATGGTGTCCGATGAACGGCGACGCGCGACCGCATCATGAAAAACGCCGCCTCGCGGAGCGAGACGGCGTTTTGGAATTCCACGGGCCTCGGCGGAGCGATCAGCGCGGCGCCAGGATCATGATCATCTGGCGGCCTTCGAGCATCGGCTCGCTTTCCACCTTGGCGATCTCGGCGGTCTCGGTCTTCACCCGCTCGAGCAGGCGTAGGCCGATATCCTGGTGCGCCATCTCGCGGCCGCGGAAGCGCAGGGTCAACTTGACCTTGTCGCCCTCCTCGAAGAAGCGCTGCACCGACTTCATCTTGGTGTCGTAGTCGTGCTTGTCGATGCCGGGGCGGAGCTTGATCTCCTTGACCTCGACCGTCTTCTGCCGCTTGCGGGCCTCGTTCTGCTTCTTCTGTTCGTTGAAGCGGAAGCGGCCGTAATCGAGCAGCTTGCAGACGGGAGGAACGGAGTTCGGTGCGATCTCGACGAGGTCGAGGCCGGCCTCTTCGGCCAGGGCCAGAGCATCGAAGAAGGCGACGACGCCCCGGTTCTGGCCGGTGTCGTCGATGAGCTGCACTTCGCGCACGCCGCGGATATCCCGGTTGGCGCGAGGCCCGTCCTTCTGCGGGGCCGGCATGGCTCTCATGGGTCTACGAATGGCGGTGTTCTCCTGATGCAACGACGAAACGGCGGCCCCTGGCATCCCGTTCCAGGCTGCCCAGACCACCGATCGCTCCGGCCTATCCCGGACAGCTTACCTTGGCCGAACCGTGCGGCAAGTCAACACATGCCGCCGTCTCGACGCATAACGATACCGGCTCCCGCGATGCGAAAACCTTTTCCCCGATGTGAAGCTTGCGGGCCAAAAGAACAAGCCCCCATCGCGACGCGGGGTCAGGCGGGCTCCGACCGGCCGAGCAGCTTGGCGTAGATCGCCAGCGTGTCGCCGACCATGCGCTCCAGGGAGAAGTTCGCCTCCACATGGGCGCGCTCGCGGCGGGCCAGCGCGTCGCGCGCGCTGGCGCCGAGCGAAAGCGCCTCCGCGAGTG
>NZ_VRVH01000075.1:0-18478 GCF_008040095.1 Methylobacterium sp. WL6
CTGTTCCTCGCCCTCGCGTTGACGTCGGCAGCGTGCGCCGACGTCAACGCGAGGGCGAGGAACAGGGCGAGCCAGCTGCGCATCGGATCACTCCGCCATAGGACGCAGCGAGTGTAGCCGGCGTCGCCGCCGCCGCAAGCCCGACCTCAGGCGCCGGAAGGCGCGTCCGGCTCGTGCAGGCGCTTCCAGGCAAACACGGAAAAGACGCCGAGCAGGCAGGCGGCGATGCCGAACCAGGTGAAGGCGTATTGCAGATGGTTGTTGGGCAGGTCGACCCGGAGCTGCCCGCCGCGCGGCCAGGTCCGGCTGCCGGGCACGGCATCCGCCTCGATCAGGTAGGGGGCGGCCTCCGGGAAGCCGCGCGCCGCGGCGATGCCCGGCACGTCGCGGTTGAACCACTCGTTGCGCACCGGATCGGGCGCCGGCACGAACATCGTCCGTGGCTCGCTGCCGCGCATCAGGCCGACGATCGTGGTGTCGCCCTCGACCAGCCCGTCGCGGCGATCGGCCTGGTTCTTCAGCTCGGTCGGCACGAAGCCGCGGTTGACCAGCACCATCGAGCCGTCGTCGCGCCGGAACGGCGTGATCACATAGTAGCCCTGCAGCGCGCGGCCCGGCGTCTCGCCGGCCGCGAGCCCGTGGACCAGCGTCTCGCGATCGTTGAGGAAGCGGCCGCCGACGCGGACATGCTCGAACTCGTCGCGCGCCGGGTT
Organism: Methylobacterium sp. WL6; assembly: GCF_008040095.1. Lineage (NCBI taxonomy): Bacteria > Pseudomonadati > Pseudomonadota > Alphaproteobacteria > Hyphomicrobiales > Methylobacteriaceae > Methylobacterium > Methylobacterium sp. WL6. The sequence continues at coordinate 714 of NZ_VRVH01000075.1, forward strand.
CCAGTCGGCGGGCGGCGGCACCGGCTCGGCCTGCGAGCGCGAGACGATGCGGGCGATCAGCGCCTCCTTCTCGCCCTTGCGCTCGAGCTGCCACACCCCGAGGCCGAGGAGGATCGCGAGTGCCATCAGCGTCGCGAGCGCCGGCGGGATCAGGTCGCGGATCGCGCCGGGGCGCGTCCGCGAGGCGGTCTCGGCCGCGGTCACGGCTCGAAGCGTCCCTGCTCGGCCTTGTTGGTGTATTGCAGGGCCAGCAGCATGCCCTTCAGCGGGCGGACCAGGATGAGGCTGAGGCCGATCGAGAGCGATCCGGCCACCAGCGCGTGGACCCACATCGGCGGCTGGTAGGTGATCTCCATCCACAGGGCGAGGCCGACCACGAGGATGCCGACGATCGACATCACGAAGAAGGCCGGCCCGTCGCCCGAATCGAACGCGCCGTAGTCGAGGTCGCAGACCTCGCAGGCGGGGGCGACGGTGAGGAACCCCTTGAACATGTGGCCTTCGCCGCAGCGCGGGCAGCGGCCGCGCAGGCCGGTCGAGATCGGTGCTTGTGGCGTGTAGGTCCGGGCCAAGCTCAGGTTCCTTGCATGACGTGAAGCCCCGCAGCGATGCACCACGTGTCGGCCTCACCGAGGATATGGGTGCCCGGACACGAAAAAGGGCGGCCGGAGCCGCCCTTCGATGCATGTCCCCCCTGCGTCACAGGGGATCCTGCCCGATCGCGCTCAGTGCGCCGCGTGCCCGGCGCCCGAACCCCAGACGTAGATCGCCGCGAACAGGAACAGCCACACCACGTCGACGAAGTGCCAGTACCAGGCGGCGAACTCGAACCCGAGATGCTGCTTGACCGTAAACTGCCCGAGATAAGCGCGGTACAGGCAGATCCCGAGGAAGATCGTGCCGATGAGGACGTGCGCGCCGTGGAAGCCCGTCGCCATGAAGAAGGTCGACGAGTAGATGCTGCCGGCGAAGCCGAAATGCGCGTGGCCGTACTCGTAGGCTTGGCAGGCGGTGAACAGCACGCCGAGGATCACGGTCAGCCACAGGCCGTACTTCAGGCCCTTGCGGTCGTCGTGGAGCAGGGCGTGGTGGGCCCAGGTCACGGTGGTGCCGGAGGTCAACAGGATTAGGGTGTTCAGCAGCGGCAGGTGCCAGGGGTCGAACGCCTCGATCCCCTTCGGCGGCCAGACGCCGCCGGTGAAGCCGACGCGCGAGGCCTGGATCGGGTCGGCGGTGTAGAGCGCCGCCTCGAAATAGGCCCAGAACCACGCGACGAAGAACATCACCTCGGAGGCGATGAACATCATCATGCCGTAGCGGTGATGAAGCTGCACCACGCGGGTGTGGTCGCCTTGGTTGGCCTCGTGGACCACGTCCTTCCACCACGAGAACATGGTGTAGAGCACGCCGAGCGAGCCGGCGCCGAAGATGTAGGGGCCGGGGGTGAGCGTGCCGATCTGCAGGCTCTTCATCCAGAACACGGCGCCGAAGGCCATCACGAAGCCAGAGAAGGCGCCGATGAGCGGCCAAGGGCTCGGTGCGAGGATGTGGAAGTCGTGATTCTTGGCGTGCGCCTCGGCCATCTTACCCGTCTCTCCTCGACCCCGTCGGTCCTGCGCCGTCGCCGGCTCGCGGTCCGCTTACCCTGAACGCCGAATTCGGGCCGTCCGGCCCGTCCGGTCTACCCGCACCCTTAGCGGAGGCGGGCGCGTGTTGTCACGCTTCGCGCACCGGGAAATCCCGGCGCGGTCAGAAATCCCGCTTGTTTCCGGCCGTGCTCGTGTTGGCGACCGCAGCGGTGACCGGCTCGCCGTTCTTCGAGGCGAAGTAGGTGTAGGACAGCGTCATTTCGGAGAGATGCGCGGTGTTCGAATCCTTCCGCACCTCGGGATCGATGTAGAACACCACCGGCACGTCGAGCGTCTCGCCCGGCTGGAGCGTCTGCTCCTTGAAGCAGAAGCACTCGATCTTGACGAAGTAGCTGCCCATCAGCCCGGGCTGCACGTTGAAGGTCGCCACGCCGGTGGACGGCGTCGTGCCGGTGTTCTTGACCTGGAAGAACACGGTCTTCGTCTCGCCGAGATGCGCCTCGACCCGGCGCGACTCGGCCTTGAACCGCCACGGCAGCGAGGAAGACACGTTGGTGTCGAAGTGGACGACCATGCTGTCGTCGGTGGCGACGCCGGCGGTGAGCGCCGGGCCCTGGCGCGGCGTGCCGTCGTAGCCGGTCGCCTTGCAGAACGCGTCGTAGAGCGGCACCGACGCGAAGGCGAGGCCGATCATGCCCACGGCCATGCCGCCGCAGGCGAAGGCGGTGCGCAGCATCGTCCTGTCGGTGTTCGGTGTGCTCATCAGAGCGGCCGGTTCAGGATTTGCGGCCCGAGCTTGGCGATCGTCAGGACGAAGAACAGCAGCACCATGGCGCCGAGCGCCAGGGCGATCGCGATCGAGCGCTTGCGCCGGCGCGCCTCCTCCTCGGGGGTGAGGGGGCGCATCTCGATCTTGGGAAAGCCGTGCGGATCGTATTCCATCAGGCGAAGACCGGGCGGAACAGGCCGAGGCTCTGCTCGGCGAGCAGCGCCGAGAACAGAACGAATAGGTAGAGGATCGAGAAGCCGAACATCCCCATGGCGGCCTTCTTCTCGGCCTCGCCCTCGCGGTTGCGATAGACCTGCACGCTGAAGGCCAGCATGCCGAGGCCGCCCAGCACGCCGACCACCGCGTAGAGAAGGCCGGCGAAGCCGAGCCAGACCGGCAAGAGGCCGAGCGGCGCGAGCAGCAGCGTGTAGTAGATGATCTGGCGGCGGGTCGAGGTCGGGCCGGCGGTGTTCGGCATCATCGGGATGCCGGCCTTGGCGTACTCGCCGGCCTTCACCAGGGCCAGCGCCCAGAAGTGCGGCGGCGTCCAGATGAAGATGATCGCGAACAGAACGAGTGATTCGACGCCGACCGAGCCGGTCACCACCGCCTGGCCGATCACCGGGGGGAGGGCGCCGGCGGCGCCGCCGATGACGATGTTCTGCGCGGTCGCCCGCTTGAGCCACATCGAGTAGATCACCGCGTAGAATACGATGGTGAAGGCGAGCAGCCCGGCCGAGAGCCAGTTCGCGGCGAGCCCGAGCACCATCACCGAGCCGACCGAGAGCACGAGGCCGAAGGCTAGGGCCTCGTTCGGCTGGATGCGGCCGTCGGGGATCGGGCGCTTGGCGGTGCGCGTCATGATCGCGTCGATGTCGGCGTCCCACCACATGTTGAGGCAGCCCGAGGCGCCGGCGCCGATGGCGATCATCAGCAGCGAGATCACCGCGACGGCCGGCGGCACGTGGCCGTGCGACACCACCATGCCGACGAGGGCGGTGAAGATCACCAGCACCATCACCCGCGGCTTCAGCAGGGCGAAGTAGTCGGGCACGTCTCCGCCGACGACCGAGACCGGCGTCGCGCCGGCGGGCAGGCTGTTCGACAGGGTTGTCATGGACACCGCAACCATTCTGCTTTTCGCGCTCGGGCCCGCGCGGCGGGAGCGCTCGATCCGGCACGGGAAGTCGCGAACCGGAACAGTTCCAAACGTCCGGGCGTCGCACGCCCGGAAAAAGGGGGGATCCTGCCGAGCGCCGCTCAGACCGGACCGTCGCACCGCCCTTGCCGGGACCCTTCGCGGGAAGGATCCGGGGAAGGGCGGGGGCCGCGCGATGCGGCCCCCGCGAAGTGGTTAGTGGTGACCCGGCTCGTCGACAATGCGGGGCAGCGTCTCGAACTGGTGGAAGGGCGGCGGCGACGACAGCGTCCACTCCAGGGTGGTCGCGCCGGGACCCCAGGGGTTGTCCGCGGCCCGCTCCTTCGAGCGGAAGGCGAGGATGACGCCGATCACGAACACCATCATGCCGAGGCCGAAGATGTGGCCGCCGTAGGTCGAGACCTTGTGCCAGCCCGCGAACGCCTCCGGGTAGTCGGCGTAGCGACGCGGCATGCCGGCGAGCCCGAGGAAGTGCATCGGGAAGAACAGGATGTTCGCGCCGATGAAGGCCAGCCAGAAGTGCAGCTTGCCGGCCCATTCGGGGATGATGTGGCCGGTCATCTTCGGGAACCAGTAGTAGATGCCGGCGAAGATGATGAACACGGCGCCGAGCGAGAGCACGTAGTGGAAGTGCGCGACGACGTAGTAGGTATCGTGCAGGTACTTATCGACCGCCGAGTTCGCGAGCACGACGCCGGTGACGCCGCCGACCGTGAACAGGAAGATGAAGCCCACCGCCCAATGCATCGCCGCGGTGAAGCGGATCGAGCCGCCCCACATCGTCGCGATCCAGGAGAAGATCTTCACGCCGGTCGGCACCGCGATCACCATGGTGGCGAACACGAAGTAGGACTGCGTCTGCAGCGACAGGCCGACGGTGTACATGTGGTGTGCCCACACGACGAAGCCGACGACGCCGATCGCGACCATCGCGTAGGCCATCGCGAGGTAGCCGAAGACCGGCTTGCGCGAGAACGTGGCGATGATGTGCGAGACGATGCCGAAGGCCGGCAGGATCATGATGTACACTTCGGGGTGACCGAAGAACCAGAACAGGTGCTGGTACAGGATCGGGTCGCCGCCGCCGGCCGGGTCGAAGAAGGTCGTGCCGAAGTTGCGGTCGGTGAGCAACATGGTGATCGCGCCGGCGAGGACCGGGAGCGACAGCAGCAGCAGGAAGGCGGTGACGAGCTCGGCCCAGGCGAAGAGCGGCATCTTGTGCAGCGTCATGCCGGGGGCGCGCATGTTGAGGATGGTCGTGATGAAGTTGATCGCCCCGAGGATCGAGCCGGCGCCGGAGAGGTGCAGCGCGAAGATCGCGAAGTCGACGGCCGGGCCGGGATGGCCGGCGGTGGAGAGCGGCGGGTAGACGGTCCAGCCGGTGCCGGCGCCGGACGCGCCGGGCGCGCCCTCGACGAACAGCGAGCAGATCAGGCTGCAGAAGCCCGCCACCGTCAGCCAGAACGAGATGTTGTTCATGCGCGGGAAGGCCATGTCCGGCGCGCCGATCATCAGCGGCACGAACCAGTTGCCGAACCCGCCGATCAGCGCGGGCATCACCATGAAGAACACCATGATGAGGCCGTGGCCGGTGACGAAGACGTTGTAGGTCTGCGGATTGGAGAAGTACTGGAGGCCGGGCGCCTCCATCTCCATCCGGATGCCGAAGGACAGGAACGCGCCGATCATGCCCGCGCAGAACGCGAACAGCAGGTAGAGCGTGCCGATGTCCTTGTGGTTCGTCGACAGGAACCAGCGGGCAAAGAACGAGGGTTTGTGGTCGTGGGCCTCGTGGGCCCCTGCATGCGCTGCGGCGGTTGCCATCTGAGCTGAGCCTTGTGCGTGTCTCTCGAGATCTCGGTGGGTCGGGCCGGCGCCGTCGCGGCGCCGGCCCGAGGCGCGCCCGCTACCGGGCGTCGGCGAGCTTGGACCCGTCGTCGATGCGGGCGTACTTGGTCTTGGCCTCGCCGAGCCAGGCTGCGTAGGCCTCGTCGTTCACGACGCGGACGACGATCGGCATGTAGGCGTGGCGCTGGCCGCAGAGCTCGGAGCACTGGCCGTGATAGGTGCCCTCGCGGTCGGCCTTGAACCAGAACTGGTTGAGGCGGCCGGGGACGGCGTCGATCTTGAAGCCGAAGGACGGCATCGCCCACGAATGCATGACATCGGCGGCGGTGACCTGGATCTTGACGATCTTGTTCACCGGAACGACCATCTCGTTGTCGGTCTGCAGCAGCCGCGGCTGCTTGTCCTCGTCGATGTTGGCATCGAACGAGAACCCGCCGCCCTGGTCGGCGGGGTACTCGTAGGACCAGTACCAGGCGTGGCCGGTGACCTTGATCATCACGTCGGACTTCGGATCCGACAGCTGGACGCGCAGCAGGCGGAACGACGGGATCGCGACGGCGACGAGGATGAGCACCGGGACGATGGTCCAGGCCACCTCGATCAGGGTGTTGTGGGTGGTCTTCGAGGGCGTCGGGTTCCGCTTCTCGCTGAAGCGGTAGATGCACCACAGGATCAGGCCGAGCACGAACACGCAGATGGCCAGCGACAGCCAGTGCACCCACGACTCGAACTGGAGGATGTCGCGGGCGTTCTCGGTCACGGGGACCTGGCGGTCCATCTGCCAGGGCTCGGGCTGGCCGATGCCGGCGGCCAGGGCCTGCGACGACGTCAGGAGCAGCGCGCCGAACGCGGCGAGCCCCCTCATGGAGCGGTGTTTCGTCTGCGCCGTCCGCATGTGCCTCTCGTGGCTCCCCTTGGTCACGTTACGCTCCGTCGACCGCCCGCATCTTGCTTGAACGAGGTTTGCGGTGTCGCTCGACGGAATGGACGCCCCGAAGGCGCGAGGCCCGGGTATCCGATCGCGGTGTCAGACCACAAGGTCGTGAAAGGCGCAACCGCACAAGCGTCGCATCGCACGCTTTCCGGACGCTCCGCTCCGTCACCCGGGCGATCGCCGCAGGGGCGGCTCGGCCCGCGGCCTGCTATAGGGCGTGCTCGGGTCGAGCGGCGGGAACAGCCCATGACGGACGGACGGCGGCCGATTCAGGCCACTTCGAAGACGGGCCTGCGTGAGACGGCCTTGCAGGAGACGGCCTTGCAGGTGGCGACCCGCGTCGTCGCCTACGCCGCGCCGGAGCCGCGCGACGATCACCGCGCGCTCGCCGTCGAGATGCCGGTGAACCTCGTCTACGGCAGCGTGCCCTATGCGGTGATGATGGCGACACCGGCCGACCTGGAGGATTTCGCCTACGGCTTCAGCCTGACCGAAGGCATCGTCGCGGCGGCCGACGAGATTCGCGGCGCCGCGGTCGAGCCGGGCGACGGCGGGCTGCGCCTGCTGGTGGATTTGGCGCCCGGGCGCCTGCGCGAGCATCTCGCCCGCAAGCGCGCGATCAGCGGGCGCACCGGCTGCGGCGTCTGCGGAATCGAGGATCTCGCCGCCCTGCCGCGGGCCGAGACCCGGGCCGCGTCGGGCCGCGTGCGCGTCGGGACGGAGGCGATCGCGCGGGCCTTGTCGGATCTCGGCGATTCCCAGGTGCTCGGGCGCGAGACGCGGGCCGTGCACGCCGCCGCCTGGGCGCGCCTCGACGGGAGCCTCGTGGCGGTCCGCGAGGATGTCGGCCGGCACAACGCGCTGGACAAGCTGATCGGGGCGCTGATCCGGACGGGAACCGACCCGGCCGCGGGCTTCCTGGTGATCACCAGCCGGTGCTCGTTCGAGATGGTCGAGAAGGCTGCGCATTTCGGCGCGTCGGTCCTGGTCGCGATCTCGGCCCCGACCTCGCTCGCGATCGAGCGGGCGCGCCTGCACGACATGACGCTCTGCGCCATTGCCCGGGCCGATTCGTTCACGCTGTTCTGCGGGGAAGAGCGCGTGGTCGGCCGCGCAGGGTAGCGGCCGATCAGGGTGTCGGCGCGTCCTTGTCCGGCGCGCCCGGCACGAGGGTCGCGCCACCGATGACGCGGACGTTGCGCTTGGCCTCGGGCGGATTCTTCCAGCTCTGGTCGGCGGGTTTGACCTCCGAGGTCTTCACGTCCGCCGGCTTCGATTCGCCCGGCTTCGATTCGACTGACTTGGCCAAGGTCCCGTCGGCGGGCGGCTGGACCGCTGCCGGAGTCGGCGTGACGCCGGGAACCGGCGCGGCCTTCGGCTGATCCACGGCGGCGACGGGAGCCTCCGACTTCGCCTCGGGCTTGGCGGCGTCCACCGGGCGGAGCTTGGGCGCTTCGGGAACGGTGCGCGCCTGCGCTTTTCCTTCGATCGCCTTGCCATCGCGCGCCTTCTCGTCGAGCGCTTTGGTGTCGGACAACCGTGGCGGGTTGGCGACGCGGGCGAGCTTGCGCGGCGATTCGGCGGGGCCGCGCCGATCGGGGTTGACGCCCTGCGGGTTCGGGTCCGCAAGCGTGCGCCCCGGCATGCCGTTCGATCCGTCGGGTCGGGCATAATCGGCCTCGGCCGGCGCTCGGCGCAGGGGCATTCCACGCGCCTCGGGCAACGGGATGTCGGCCGGCGGGATCAGGCGCTCGGCCTGCCGCATCGGCTGGCGCGGCATCTCGTCCTCCTCGGTCCAGCCGTAGCCGGGCGCCGGGCGGGCAAGGGCGATCGGGCCGTCATCGAGGCGCTGGCGGCCGAGGATCGCGCCGTCCCGGGCATCGACGAACAGGCGCACGCGGGCACCCATCGGGTTGAAGGCCTCGACGATGTAGGCGCGTCCGTCGAAGCGCGGGCGGCTCATGCCGCTGAAGCCGCGCTCGCTCAGGCGCCATGCGACGGCGCGCGGCGGCATGATCGCGTCGTCGTACGCGTATTGCGCCCGCGCCGCGTCGGCGGCACCGATCAGCAGGGCGCAGGCAGCGAGGCCCGCACGGAGACGACGATAGGATTGGTTCACGGCTGACCTCCCGGTCGCATTCTCAAGATCGCCCGAATCTCCGCAGGCGCTCGCCCCGCGCCGGGGAGTCCCGATCGGGACCTGCCGACGATCCGGCCCGGGCCCCGCGCCGAAGGACCGCGTCCCGCGTGTCCTTCGGCCATTCCGGCGGGGTCGTTGCCCCGCATGCCGCTTGTGCTCGGCGCCCGCCTTTGAGCGGAGGATTTGGGCGCAATTGCGGGAGAAAGCGGGCGGCGAAGGGCCGATCCCGACGCCGATCCACCCGTTCGCATCGCCCCTCGCACGACGGGGAATTGGGTCGCCTGCCGATCCAGCGTGGGGGCGGAGATGGGGGCGGACATGGGATCCGGCATGGGATGCGGCATCAAAACGCCGCTTTTGGTCCCGCGGGGCCCTTGCTTGAATTTTTGAAATCTGCCAGTTTGCAGCGTTAGGACAGTATGACTGTCCCATTTCCGGTGCGCGCGTGCGAACGATGCCGCGCGGTGGGGCCGTTCAGGCCTGGGCAGAGGGTTTCGGGACGTGACCATCGTGACGTCGAAACGAGATCGCAAGCCGGTCGCCGCAGAGGCGATCCGGGCCCACGCCGGCTGACATCGGGCCGGTGCGAGCCCGCGGGTAGCGGGCGCTTCCTTCACCGAGGACCCTCCCGAGACCCGACGAGACAAGATGACTGGCCCGGCCTCGCTTGAGCGCCGGGCATGAAACATGCTCGCTTGGCGGGCATGGGCGTTCGAACGGGTCTGGTCGATCTTTCGGGGATGGTGGGCATGGCGGCTTTCGGGAATGCGGACATGGCCGTGAGCGGGAACCTCAACACCGACACGGCGCCGGCGGCCCGCGACGGCGTCGCGACGCTGGTGGTGCGCGATCCGGCGATGCCGGTGGCGCAGGGCGCCTACGATCCCCGCAACGAGCGGGACGGCTGCGGCGTCGGCTTCGTCGCCGACATGCACGACCGGCGCACCCACGCCATCGTCGAGCAGGGCCTGAAGATCCTGGAGAACCTCGACCACCGCGGCGCGGTCGGAGCCGACCCGAAGATGGGCGACGGCTGCGGCATCCTCACGCAGATCCCGCACGCCTTCTTCGCCGAGGAATGCTCGCGCCTCGGCTTCGAGCTGCCCCCGGCCGGCGACTACGCCATCGCGCAGCTGTTCATGCCGAAGGCCGACGAGCCGCGGGCGATCATCGAAGGCATCGTCGAGGAAGCGCTCGCGTCGGAAGGGCTGCCCCTGCTCGGCTGGCGCGACGTGCCGGTCGACCCCGAGGATCTCGGCATCGCCGTGAAGGCGACCGAGCCGCATCACCGCCAGCTCTTCATCGGGCGCCCGGCCTCGGCGGCCGATGGCGACGCGTTCGAGCGGCGCATCTACGTCGCCCGCAAGGTGATCTCCGGCCGCGTCTACGGCCTGAAGGACCCGCGGGTGATGGAGTTCTACCCCGTCTCCGTGTCGAGCCGGACCATCGTCTACAAGGGCATGGTCCTGGTGAACCAGCTCGGGAACTACTTTCTCGACCTGAAGGACCAGCGCTTCGTCTCGGCGATCGCGCTGGTGCACCAGCGCTTCGCCACCAACACCTTCCCGACCTGGCGCCTGTCGCACCCCTACCGGATGGTGGCGCATAACGGCGAGATCAACACGCTGCGCGGCAACGTGAACTGGATGTCGGCGCGCCAGGCGAGCGTCGATTCGGAGCTGTTCGGCAACGACATCTCGAAGATCTGGCCGATCTCCTACGAGGGCCAGTCCGACACCGCGTGCTTCGACAACGCGCTCGAGTTCCTCGTGATGGGCGGCTACCCGCTGGCCCACGCGATGATGATGCTCATCCCCGAGGCCTGGGCCGGCAACCCGCTGATGGGCGAGGATCGGCGCTCGTTCTACGAGTACCACGCCGCGCTGATGGAGCCGTGGGACGGGCCCGCCGCCGTCGCCTTCACCGACGGCCGCCAGATCGGCGCGACCCTCGACCGCAACGGCCTCCGCCCCGCCCGCTACGTCGTCACCGACGACGGCCTCGTCGTGCTCGCCTCCGAGATGGGCGTTCTGCCGATCCCGGACGAGAAGATCGTCCAGTCCTGGCGCCTGCAGCCGGGCCGGATGCTGCTGATCGACCTCGAGAAGGGCCGCATCGTCGACGACGAGGAGATCAAGGGCGAGCTCGCCGCCGCGCACCCCTACGCGGAGTGGGTGAAGAACACCCAGATCGTGCTCGAGGACCTCAAGCCGGTCACCGCCCGCGAGAGCCGCACCGACGTGTCGCTGCTCGATCGGCAGCAGGCCTTCGGCTACAGCCAGGAAGACCTCAAGCTGCTCATGGCGCCGATGGCCGTGACCGGCCAGGAGGCGGTCGGCTCGATGGGCACCGACACGCCGCTCTCCGCTCTGTCCGACAAGTCGAAGTCGCTCTACACCTACTTCAAGCAGAACTTCGCGCAGGTCACCAACCCGCCGATCGACCCGATCCGCGAGGAGGCCGTGATGAGCCTCGTCTCGTTCATCGGCCCGCGCCCGAACCTGCTCGACATGGAAGGTGCCTCGCGCCGCAAGCGCCTGGAAGTCCGCCAGCCGATCCTGACCAACACGGATCTCGAGAAGATCCGGTCGATCGGCCATTTCGAGGACCGCTTCGACACCAAGACGCTGGACATCACCTACCCGGCCGAGACCGGCGCGGCGGCGATGAACGGCGCGCTCGACCGGCTCTGCGACCGCGCGGAAGTCGCGGTGCGCGGCGGCTACAACATCATCGTCCTGTCCGACCGCGCGGTCGGCCCCGACCGCATCCCGATCCCGGCGCTGCTGGCCACGGCGGCCGTGCACAACTACCTGATCCGCAAGGGGCTGCGCACATCGGTCGGGCTCGTGGTCGAATCGGGCGAGCCGCGCGAGATCCATCACTTCGCGTGCCTGGCCGGCTACGGCGCCGAGGCGATCAACCCGTATCTCGCCTTCGAGACGCTGGTGGCGATGAAGCACGAGTTCCCGCCGGACCTCGTCGACGAGGAGATCATCTACCGCTACATCAAGTCGATCGATAAGGGCCTGCTGAAGGTCATGTCGAAGATGGGCATCTCGACCTACCAGTCCTATTGCGGCGCGCAGATCTTCGACGCGATCGGGTTGAACTCGGCCTTCGTCGCGCGCGACTTCTTCGGCACCGCGACGATGGTCGAGGGCGTCGGCATGGCCGAGATCGCCGAGGAGACCGTGCGCCGCCACGCCGACGCGTTCGGCGACGCGCCGATCTATCGCAACGCCCTCGATGTCGGCGGCGAGTACGCCTACCGGCTGCGCGGCGAGGCCCATACCTGGACCCCGGACACCGTCGCGACGCTGCAGCATGCGGTGCGCCTCGGCGTGCCCGAGCGCTACCGCGAATACGCCAAGCTGGTGAACGACCAGGAGCAGCAGCTCAAGACCCTGCGCGGCCTGTTCCGGATCAAGCTCGCCGGCGAGATCGGGCGCGAGCCGGTGCCTGTGGAGAGCGTCGAGCCGGCCGCCGACATCGTCAAGCGCTTCGCCACCGGCGCGATGTCCTACGGCTCGATCTCGAAGGAGGCGCACGAGACCCTGGCGATCGCCCTGAATTCCTTCGGCGGCCGCTCGAACTCGGGCGAGGGCGGCGAGGAGGTCGAGCGCTTCAAGCCGCTGCCGGACGGTCGCTCGCGCCGCTCGTCGATCAAGCAGGTCGCATCGGGCCGCTTCGGCGTCACGACCGAGTACCTCGTCAACGCCGACATGATGCAGATCAAGGTCGCGCAGGGCGCCAAGCCCGGCGAGGGCGGACAGCTGCCCGGCCACAAGGTCGACGCCAAGATCGCCAAGGTCCGCTATGCCACGCCCGGCGTCGGCCTGATCTCGCCGCCGCCGCACCACGACATCTACTCGATCGAGGATCTGGCACAGCTGATCTTCGACCTGAAGAACGTGAACCCGGCGGCCGACGTCTCGGTCAAGCTCGTCTCCGAGGTCGGTGTCGGCACGGTCGCGACCGGCGTCGCCAAGGCGCGGGCCGACCACATCACCATCTCGGGCTTCGACGGCGGCACCGGAGCGGCGCCGCTGACCTCGCTCAAGCATGCCGGCGGCCCGTGGGAGACCGGCCTCGCCGAGACGCAGCAGACGCTGGTGATGAACCACCTGCGCGGCCGCGTCGCGCTGCAGGCCGACGGCGGCATCCGCACCGGCCGCGACGTGCTGATCGCGGCCCTGCTCGGCGCCGACCAGTTCGGCTTCTCGACCGCGCCGCTGATCGCGGCCGGCTGCATCATGATGCGCAAGTGCCACCTCAACACCTGCCCGGTCGGCGTCGCGACCCAGGACCCGGTGCTGCGCAAGCGCTTCAAGGGCACCCCCGAGCACGTGGTGAACTACTTCTTCTACGTCGCCGAGGAGTTGCGCGAGCTGATCGCGGCGATGGGCTTCACCAAGCTCGAGGACCTCGTCGGGCGTTCCGACTTCCTCGACAAGGTCGAGGCGATCCAGCACTGGAAGGCGCGCGGGCTCGACTTCTCGAAGCTGTTCCACCGTCCCGACGTCGGGCCCGAGGTCGCCATCCGCTGGGTCGAGACGCAGAAGCACCCGATCGACCACGTCCTCGACCGGCGCCTGATCGCCGGCGCGCAGAACGCGATCGACACCGGCGAGCCGGTGGTGCTCCACGACGTGATCCGCAATTCCGACCGCACCGCGGGCGCGATGCTCTCGGGCGCCGTCGCCAAGGCGCACGGTCACGAGGGCCTGCCCGACGACACCATCGTGGTGAAGCTCTCCGGCACGGCCGGCCAGAGCTTCGGCGCCTGGGTCGCGGCCGGCGTGACGATCGAGCTCACCGGCCACGGCAACGACTACGTCGGCAAGGGCCTGTCGGGCGGCAAGCTGATCATCCGGCCGAGCGACGCGCTGAAGGCGCCCGCCGACAGGACCATCATGGTCGGCAACACCGTGCTCTACGGCGCCATCGCCGGCGAGTGCTACGTCCGCGGCTCGGCCGGCGAGCGCTTCGCCGTGCGCAACTCCGGTGCGATCACCGTCGTCGAGGGCATGGGCGACCATGGCTGCGAGTACATGACCGGCGGCGTGGTCGTTTCGATCGGCGAGACCGGGCGCAACTTCGCCGCCGGCATGTCCGGCGGCATCGCCTACGTGCTCGACGAGGACGGCTCGTTCTCGGCCCGCTGCAACCTCTCGATGGTCGATCTCGAGCCGGTCGAGGAGGAGGACGACCTGATGCGCCGCTTCCACCAGGACGGCGACCTGGAGACCAAGGGCCGCGTCGACATCCTCGCCGACATGTCCGGCCACGACGAGGAGCGCCTGTCGCAGCTCATCACCAATCACTTGAAGTATACGGGCAGCCCGCGTGCCAAGGCGATCCTCGACGACTGGGCGGGCTACCGCACCAAGTTCGTCAAGGTGATGCCGGTGGAGTACCGCCGGGCGTTGCGCGAGATGGAGATGGCACGGATGCCGGTGGCGGCCGAGTAGGCGCGCGCCGGCCTCAAGCCGGTCGTTGGAGATCACGTTCGATCCCGCGAAGCGTCTGGTGACGTTGCGCGAAAGGGGCCTCGATTTCGCACGCACCCCTGAAGTCTTCGCCGCCGCGGTGACGACCTTCAGGGACGAGCGGATGGACTACCGCGAGGCGCGATCGATCACGGTGGGAATGCTCGACGGACGGATGGTGGTCGGCGTTTGGACCGAACGGGATCATACTCGCCGGATGATCAGCATGAGGAAGGCCAATGACCGAGAGCAAGCGCGCTATCGCGAACGCGGCTGACCGACCGCTGAACCCCGACGAGATCGGCTGGGACCCGGACGACGCGCCGGAACTGGACGAGGCTTGGTTCGAGAAGGCCGATCGTTTCGTCGGCGGCCGCCTGATCGAGCGTGGGCACCGTCCCGGCGAGACTGAACGGTTGGTGCTTCCCACCGATCTCGTCGAGCGGTTCCGAGCCGGAGGGCCAGGCTGGCAGATACGGATCGAGACCGCGCTCCAGGAATGGTTGCGCGAGCATTCCGACCGGCTCTGAGCCGGCCGACGGACGGCCCGGACGAAACACGCGAGCGATGGCGGACATCGCGAGGGGGGGACGACATGACGGCGACGCTTGCGACGATCCCACCTTCCGCCATGCGGATCTACGGCGATCTCACCTCGGGCATTTGCCTGAAGATCAAGATCGTCGCCGATCGGCTCGGCGTCGCCTACGAATGGGTTCAGGTCGACGCGCTGAAGGGCGAGAGCCGGACGCCCGCCTACCTCGCCCTGTTTCCGGCAGGCCAGATCCCGGGCGTGGCGTTCGCGGACGGGCGTCGGCTCGCGCAGTCGAACGCGATCATCCGCTACCTCGCCCGCGGCAGCGCGTTGCTGCCGGACGATGCCTTCGCGGCGGCGACGGTCGATCAGTGGCTGTTCTGGGAGCAGTACAGCCACGAGCCGGCGGTCGCGGTCTGCCGGGCGGAGATGAAGTTCCGCGGCGTGCGGCGCGAGGCCCGCGATCCGGCCAGGGTCGCGCGCGGCGAGGCAGCGCTCGACCTGATGGAGCGGCATCTTGCCGGAACGGGCTGGTTCGTAGGCGACGACGCGACCATCGCCGACGTCGCCCTGTTCGCCTACACCCAGTGGGCCGACGAGGGTGGATTCGATCTGGCCGCGAGGCCCGCGATCCGGGATTGGCTCGACCGATGCAAGGTCGCGTTCCGGATCGAACCCGACGCTATCGCCACCGCCGCCAGTCGCTGACCCGATCGCGGCACCACCGATTTTTCGCTACCGACGCTGAGCATCCCGATGGGCAAGATCACCGGCTTCCTCGAATTCGACCGGCAGGACCAGAAGTACCAGCTCGCGGCCGACCGCGTGCGGCACTTCCGCGAGTTCACCCTGCCGCTCGACGAGCACGACCTGAAGAAGCAGGCCGCCCGCTGCATGGATTGCGGCATCCCGTTCTGCCACGGGCCGACTGGCTGCCCGGTGCACAACCAGATCCCGGACTGGAACGACCTCGTGTTCCAGTCGGATTGGGAAGAAGCCGCGCGCAACCTGCACTCCACCAACAACTTCCCGGAATTTACCGGCCGCATCTGCCCGGCGCCGTGCGAGGAAGCCTGCACGCTGAACCTCGAGAACCAGCCCGTCGCGATCAAGACGATCGAGCAGGCCATCGCCGACCGCGCCTGGAACATGGGCTGGGTCAAGCCCGAGCCGTCGTCGACCCGCACCGGCAAGAAGGTCGCGGTGATCGGGTCGGGCCCGGCCGGCCTCGCGGCGGCGCAGCAGCTCGCCCGGGTCGGGCACGCGGTGCACGTCTACGAGCGCGAGCCGAAGGCCGGCGGCCTGCTCCGCTACGGCATCCCCGACTTCAAGATGGAGAAGCGCCACATCGACCGACGCGTGAAGCAGATGGAAGCCGAGGGCGTGGTCTTCCACTACAACCAGAACGTCGGCGTGACGAAGCCGGTCGAGGAGCTGACCGCGGAGTTCGACGCGGTGCTGTTCTCCGGCGGCGCCGAGGACCCGCGCAACCCGCAGCTGCCGGGGCAGGAGATGGAGGGCGTGCACTACGCGATGCCCTACCTGATCCAGTCGAACCGCCGCGTCGGCGCCGAGCCGATGCGCGGCAACGGCGAGGCGCCGATCCTGGCATCGGGCAAGAACGTGGTGGTGATCGGCGGCGGCGACACCGCGTCCGATTGCGTCGGAACCGCCTTCCGGCAGGGCGCCCTGTCGGTGACGCAGCTCGACATCCGGCCGCGGCCCCCCGAGCGCGAGGACAAGCTCTCGGTCTGGCCGTACTGGCCGACCAAGATGCGGACCTCGTCGAGCCAGGCCGAGGGCGCCGAGCGCGAGTTCCAGGCGGCGACGCTCCGGCTCGAAGGCAACAAGAAGGGCCGGCTCACCGGCGTCGTCTGCGCGCGCGTCGACGCCAAGCGCCAGCCGATCGAGGGCAGCGAGTTCGTGCTGCCGGCCGACCTCGTCTTCATGGCGATCGGCTTCGCCGGCTCGATCCAGAAGGGCCTGCTCGAGCAGTCCGGCATCACGGTCGACAAGCGCGGCAACGTCACCGCCAATGAGGAGGATTACCGCACCTCCGACCCGAAGATCTGGGCGGCTGGCGACATGCGGCGCGGCCAGTCCCTCGTCGTCTGGGCGATCCGCGAGGGCCGTCAGGCCGCCCGCTCGATCGACGAGACGCTGATGGGTGCCTCGATCCTCCCGCGCTGAGGTTTTCGCCGGGCGTTCAGCCCGGCGGCCAGCGGAAATCGTCGGCGCGGCCGGGCTGCGGCAGCGGTGCCGCCCCGCGCTGGAGCGCGCGCTCGACCGTGCCGGTGGCGTCGCCGTCGCGCGGTCGGCCGCTGACCAGGACGCCGCCGGGCGACAGCTCGATCCGGCCGAGCGGGACGACCGGCCCCGCCGCCGGCTTGACGGGGAGGGCCGGGACGCCGGGCGGCTCGGGCAGGCTCGGCAGCATCGCCGTGATCTGCCTGTCGATCGCGGTGACGTCGTCGAGGGTCGTCGTCGGTGCCCCGTCGAGCGGCGTCGCGGGCAGGGCCGAGACGGCGGCGGCCGGCTGCTCAGGCGCGGTGGGCGCCGTCGCACCCATCAGGCGCTTCAGCTCCACGTCGGCAAAATGCGCGAGCTTGCGGGCGCCGGCATGGGTGAAGTGCACGCCGTCGGCGGTGCGGAGCTTGGCGCTCTGCCCGTCGAGGTCCGGTCCGGTGGCGGTGTAGTGGTTGCGGTCGTCGGAGAAGCCCGGCCCGACATCGACGTAGGTGCCCCCCGCCTTGGTGACGGCATCCCGGACGATCTCGTTGAGGCTGCCGAGGTCGCGCGTCAGGCTCTCGCTGCGCATCGGCGGGGCGCCGACCCAGACGAGCGGGATCTTCCGGTCGGTGAAGACCTTCACCAGGGCGTCCACGCGGGTGCGGTAGACCTCGCGCCAGCGGTCGGAGAGCGGATCGAGGGTCTGGTCCCCGTCGCGCATCGGCTGGCGATCGTTGGCGCCGAGCATGACCACGGCATAGCCGACCTTCGGGTTCGCCTTCAGGTAGTCCTCGGCGGCCTTCGGCCAATCGACAACGTCCCTGCGCACGAGGCCGCTGTCGGCCTTGGCGCGATCGATCACCGCGACGTCGGCGGTGTCCTCGAACACGTCGTCCAGCCCGCGGCTGAGATGGTCGGCCAGCGAATCGCCGAACACCGCGATCTGGACCTTCGCCTCGGTCTTCTTCACGGCCGGCGCCGGCGCCGCGACCGTGGGCGCCGGCCGGGTCTGCGGACGCCGAAGCTGGCGGCCGGTCTCCGCGCTGGCGGGCGGTCGCACGCGCGGCGGC
>NZ_VRVH01000076.1:0-17931 GCF_008040095.1 Methylobacterium sp. WL6
GCCGCGTCCCGAGCACGCCCCCGCCCCCGCGGCTCGCCCGCCGCAGGAGCGGTCGCGCGACGAGCGCGGCTATGGGCGCCGTCGCGACGAGGACGGCGATACGCCCGTCGGTCTCGGCGAGCACGTTCCGGCCTTCATGCTGCGGCCGGCGGTGATCAAGAAGCAGGATTGAGCCGCAGATCGCGACCTCGGCCTTAACCCTCCGTCCACGCTCCTTAAGGTAGGTTGCGGCGGCCGACCCGAACGCCGATGCGACGGAGCGGCGATGGACGATGGGGATCGGATGAGCGAAGGGCTTTATGCCGACCGCGATCGTAGCTTCGCCCTGGCGCGCCGCGCCCAGGAGCTGATGCGCGATTACGGGCCCTCGGCGACACCGCGGGCCTACGCCGTCTGGTACACCTACGTCTCCGGCGATCAGCCGCTGATGAACGACGCGATCAAGCGTCTCACCGCGACGAACGCGGGATTGTCCGCCTCGGACGTCGACGATCTCTACGACAGCTATCTCGGCGGCTCGCGCTACGTCACGGCCGCCGGAGAGACCGGCGCGACGATGCTGACCGAGATCGAGGGCGTCATGGAGATGCTCGACCTCTCGCTCGGCTCGGCCGCGCAGTACGGCGAATCGTTGCGCGCTCTGAGCCACGACCTCTCGGTCTCGACGCTGAACCGGGCGCGCCTGCGCGAGATCGTGGCCACCCTGGTCGCGACGACGCGGGAAGTCGCCTCGAACAACCGGACCCTCGAGGCGCGGATGCGGGAAAGCCGCACCGAGGTCGAATCCCTGCGCGAGAAGCTCGAGGCGACGCGGATCGAGAGCCTGACGGATCCCCTGACCGGGCTGGCGAACCGCAAGCATTTCGAGGAGATGCTGCACAAGGCGCTCGATCGCGCCTCGCTCGGCACGTCCTCGAGCCTCGTCGTGCTCGACATCGATTTCTTCAAGCGCTTCAACGACCTCTACGGCCACCTCACCGGCGATCAGGTGCTGCGCCTGGTCGCCGTCGTCATGCGAGAAAGCGTCGAGAAGGGCGCGATGCTCGCCCGTTTCGGCGGCGAGGAGTTCGGCATCCTGCTGCCCGGCACGAACCGGGAAACGGCCTACGCCATCGCGGAGAAAGTCCGAACCAGCGTGATGGGCCGGGAGCTGATCAAGCGCTCGACCGGGGAATCGCTCGGGAAGGTCACGATCTCGCTCGGCGTGGCGTGCTACCGCCGCGGCGACACGCCGGTCTCGTTGCTGGAGCGTGCGGACCTGTGCATGTTCGCCGCCAAGCGCGCCGGCCGCAACCGCACGCTCGACGATGCGACCACGGCGGACCTCGTCGCCGCGGTCGCCTGATCGCGGGTTCAGGCCGAGGCGAGCAGCCGCTCCGGGCCGACCGGCGTGATCGCGACGGACTCGCCGCAGCCGCAGGCCGAGGTCTGGTTCGGGTTGTTGAAGACGAACTGCGAGGCGAGCTTGCTTGACTGGAAGTCCATCTGCGTGCCGAGCAGGAACAGCAGCGCCTTCGGATCGACGAAGACCTTCACGCCGCGATCCTCGACCATGTCCTCGCCAGGCTTGCGATCCTCGGCATATTCCATCGTGTAGGACATCCCGGCGCAGCCGCCGTTCTTCACGCCGACCCGCAGGCCCGCGATCGGCCGGTCGGCGTCGGCGATGATCGCCTTGATGCGGTCGGCTGCCGCATCCGTCAGCGACATGACCTTGAAACTCGTGGACATCGGTGTCTCTCCGGCAGCCGGGTTCAAGGCCCGGGCAGTTGAGGGTGCGCGTACGGTCTTAAGATAAGGATCGCGCGGAGCACGGTCCATACCGCTCGGTGACGCTCACCACATGTCGAGGGCGACGCGGGCCTCGTCGGACATGCGGCTCTGATCCCACGGCGGATCGAACACCATCGTCACCGCGCAGGATTGGACGCCCGGGACCTTGGCGACCGCATCCTCGACCCACCCCGGCATCTCGCCGGCGACCGGGCAGCCCGGAGCCGTCAGCGTCATGTCGATCGCGACCTTGCGGTCGTCGTCGATGTCGACCTTGTAGATCAGGCCGAGCTCGTAGATGTCGGCCGGAATCTCGGGATCGTAGACCGACTTCAGCGCGGCCACGATATCGTCGGTCAGCCGGTCGAGCTCGGCGGGCGGCACGCCCTCGGCTCCGGCGACCTTCGGCGTGTTGGCGCCTCCGGTGATCGTCGCGTCGCTGCTCATGTCCATCTCCTCATCGGGCCGCCGCGGCGGGGCGGCGATCCAGTCCAAACGCTCAGGCGAACATCATCTCGGCGCGGGCGAGCGCCTCGGCCAGCACGTCGATCTCGGCCTGGGTGTTGTACATCCCGAACGAGGCGCGGCAGGTCGAGGTGACGCCGAAGCGGGTGAGCAGCGGCATCGCGCAATGCGTGCCGGCCCGGACCGCGACGCCCGAACGGTCGATCACCGTCGCGATGTCGTGGGCATGGGCGCCCTTCATCTCGAAGGCGATGACGCCGCCCTTGCCCTTCGCGGTTCCGATCTGCCGGATCGCATTCATCGCGCCGAGCCGTTCCTGGGCATAGGCGGTGAGCGCGGCCTCGTGCGCCGCGATCTTGTCGCGCCCGACCGACATCATGAACTCCAGCGCCGCGCCGAGGCCGACGGCCTCGACGATCGCCGGCGTGCCCGCCTCGAACCGATGCGGCGGATCGTTGTAGGTGATCGCCTCCTGGCTGACCGTGCGGATCATCTCGCCGCCGCCCTGGTAGGGCGGCAGGCGCTCCAGCCATTCCTTCTTGCCGTAAAGCACGCCGATCCCGGTCGGGCCGTAGACCTTGTGACCGGTGAAGACGAAGAAGTCGCAATCGAGCGCCCGCACGTCGACCGGCTGATGCACCGCGCTCTGCGCGCCGTCGAGCAGCACCGGCACGCCGTGGGCGTGGGCGATGCGAACGATCTCGGCCGCCGGCGTGACCGTGCCCAGCACGTTCGACATCTGCGTGATCGCGACCATCTTGGTGCGCGGCGTGAACAGCTTCTCGTAGTCCTCGACGAGGAAGTTGCCCTCGTCGTCGACCGGCGCCCACTTGATGACGGCCCCGCGGCGTTCGCGCAGGAAGTGCCAGGGCACGATGTTGGAATGGTGCTCCATGATCGAGAGGATGATCTCGTCCCCCTCCCCGATCATCCCGGCCCAGCCCATCGACGCGGCCACGAGGTTGTAGGCCTCGGTGGCGTTGCGGGTGAAGATGATCTCATCGGTCGACGCGGCATTCAGGAACTGCCGCGTGGTCTCGCGGGCACCCTCGAACCCCTCGGTCGCGGCGTTGGCCATGAAGTGCAGGCCGCGATGGACGTTGGCGTAGCCGGTCTCCATGCACGCGACCATCGCGTCGATCACCGCGCGCGGCTTCTGCGACGAGGCGGCGTTGTCGAGGTAGACCAGCGGCTTGCCGTAGACTTTCTCCGACAGGATCGGAAATTGCGCCCGGATCGCCTCGACGTCGTAGGTAGGCTGGCGGAGAGGAGCGTTCATGGTGTCGGCCTCGAACCGGCGGTCTTTCGCAAGCATCGCCCCTCCAACCTGCAGCCTCGTCCAGAGGTGCCGAAGCGACGCGGAGGCCTCGACGGAGGTCTCCAGAGATAGTGCGATCCCTCGTCTCCTCCTTCGAGGCCCACCGACGTGGGCGCCTCAGGATGAAGTTCTGGGAGGGATCGCGGTCACATCACCCATTTTCCAGGATGCGCGCGACCGGGGCCGATCACCCCCGCGAGGCCAGCCAAGCCTCGATCTCGCCGATGAGCGCCGCGCGGGCGCCCTCGTGCGTGACCGACTCCACCGCCTCGCCGACGAAGGCCTGCACCAGCAGGCTCTCGGCGATCGGCTTCGGCAGGCCGCGGGCCATGAGGTAGAACAGCAGGTCCTGGTCCGGGGCGCCGCAGGTGGCGCCGTGGCCGCAGGCGACGTCGTCGGCGAAGATCTCGAGCTCCGGCTTGTTCATCATCTGCCCCTCGTCGGAGAGGAGCAGGCAATCGGACTTCATCTTGCCGTCGGTCTTCTGCGCGATCTGGCGGACGATGATCTTGCCCTGGAACACGCCGGTGGCGTCGCCGTCGATCACCGTCTTGAACATCTCGCGGCCGACGCCGCCGACCGCCGCATGGTCGGCCAGCAGCGTCGAGTCGGCGAGCTGCCCGTCGCCGAGCATCGCCGCGCCGTTGACGACCGCGTTCACGTTCTCGCCGGCCACGTGCATGTAGATCTGGTGGCGCGACAGCACGGCGCCGGTGACGAGGTTCACCGTTTCCAGCCTCGACTCGTCGTCGAGCCGCACGCTGATGGTCGAGAGCGCGATCGCCTTGTCGCCCTCGCGGTTGATCCGTGCGTGCCGGAAGGCGGCATGCTTGCCGACATGGACGTCGAGGGCGTCGTTCGGCTGGTAGGTCAGCCCGTTCGGGCCCTCGTGTGTCTCGAGCAAGGTGAACTCGGCGCCGTCGGCGACCTCGACCAGAACGCGCGTCGCGGTGGAGAAGCCCTCCGCCCCAGCGCCGACGAAGCGCAGGTGCAGCGGGGTCTCGACCTTGGCGCCGGCCTCCACCGAGATCAGCGCGCCGTCGGCAAGGAAGGCGGTGTTCAGCTGATAGATCGGGTTCTCGCGGGCCTGCGCCACCGGCGCAAGGTTCTTCAGGCGCGCATCGCCCCGGCTCAGGGCCTCGTTCAGCGGCGATACCGAGACGCCGGCGGGCACGCGATCGAGATCGGACAGCTCGCGGATCAGGTGGCCGTTGACGAAGGTCAGTCGCACCGCCTCGATTGCCGAGAACGCGGTCGCGGCGGCGACGGCGGACGTGGCGAGGTCGAGCGCCGGCGTTTCGGCCGGCGGCGCGGCTTCCTGCATCGCGGCACGC
Source organism: Methylobacterium sp. WL6 (assembly GCF_008040095.1). Classification (NCBI taxonomy): domain Bacteria; kingdom Pseudomonadati; phylum Pseudomonadota; class Alphaproteobacteria; order Hyphomicrobiales; family Methylobacteriaceae; genus Methylobacterium; species Methylobacterium sp. WL6. The sequence continues at coordinate 4,891 of NZ_VRVH01000076.1, forward strand.
AGGTCGGTGTACTTGAACGCCTCGACGCGGCGGCTCGGCAGGCCGGCGGCCTCGAAGAAGCGGAACGCCTCCTCGCGGGAGATCGCGGTTTCGCTGCCGAACCCCTTGCGGGCGGTCTCAAACAGGGTCGAGAGACCGGTCTCGGCGCTGGTGCGGAGATTGGCGATGTCGGCCATGGGCTTACGCAGCCTCGTTGGTGCGGTACTCGGCGTATCCGGAGGCCTCGAGTTCCTTGGCGAGCTCCTTGCCGCCGGTCTTCACGATCAGGCCCTTCGACATGACGTGCACGGTGTCGGGCACGATGTAGTCGAGCAGGCGCTGGTAGTGGGTGATGACCAGGAACGAGCGGCCCTGCGCGCGCAGGGCGTTGACGCCCTCGGAGACGATGCGCAACGCGTCGATGTCGAGGCCGGAATCCGTCTCGTCGAGCACGCAGAACTTCGGCTGCAGCAGCGCCATCTGTAGGATCTCCATGCGCTTCTTCTCGCCGCCGGAGAACCCGACGTTGAGGGCGCGGCGGAGCATGTCCTTGTTGATCTCGAGCTTCTCGGCCGCCGCGTTGACCTGGCGGATGAAGTCCGGGGTCGCGATCTCGGCCTCGCCGCGGGCGCGGCGCTGGGCGTTGAGGCAGGCCTTGAGGAAGGTCATCGTGCCGACGCCCGGGATCTCCAGCGGATACTGGAAGGCGAGGAACACGCCGGCCGCGGCGCGCTCGTCCGCGCCCATCTCCAGCACGTTCTGGCCGTCGAGCAGGATCTCGCCGTCGAGGACCTCGTAGTCCTCCTTGCCGGCGATGACGTAGGAGAGCGTCGACTTGCCGGAGCCGTTCGGACCCATGATCGCGGCGACCTCACCGTCGTTCACGGTGAGGTTCAGGCCGTTGAGGATGCGGTTGTCCTCGATCTGCACGACGAGGTTCTTGATTTCGAGCATGTTCGCGTAGTCCCGAAGATGGTGTGCGACGGTATCGCCTTGCGGTCCCGTCAGAGAAATTTTTGAAGCGCTGCGATCACGGCGACGGCGGCCGCGATGATCGCCCCGAGCTTCACGGTCATTCGGAGTTCGAGTTCGCGCAGCGAACCGTCGATCCCCGCCTTCAACGCCTTGAGGTCCAACCTCAGCGTCTTCTCCAAATCCGCCTTGGTCGCGGAATCGGCGATGATCATGTCGCGTGCCGGTTCAGCGCGCGCGACGGCCTGCTCGCGTCCGACACCCACCTGTTCGAGCCGTTGGGTGAACTTCAGGGTGTCGAACGCGAAGGCCATGGCGTGTTGCCTACCCCACCGAGCCTTCGAGGCTGATCGAGATCAGCTTCTGAGCCTCGACGGCGAACTCCATCGGCAACTGCTGCAGCACGTCGCGGACGAAGCCGTTGACGATGAGCGCGGTCGCCTCCTCCTCGGAAAGGCCGCGCTGCAGGCAGTAGAACTTCTGGTCCTCGGAGATCTTCGAGGTGGTGGCCTCGTGCTCGAACACCGCGGACGCGTTCTTCGACTCGATGTAGGGCACGGTGTGCGCCCCGCACTGGTCGCCGATCAGCAGGCTGTCGCAATTGGTGAAGTTGCGCGCGTTCGAGGCCTTCTTGTGCGCCGAGACGAGGCCGCGATAGGTGTTCTGCGAGCGGCCCGCCGAGATGCCCTTCGAGATGATCCGGCTGGTGGTGTTCTTGCCGAGGTGGATCATCTTGGTGCCGGAATCGACCTGCTGCATGCCGTTCGACACCGCGATCGAGTAGAACTCGCCGCGGGAATTGTCGCCGCGCAGGATGCAGGACGGGTACTTCCATGTGATCGCCGAGCCGGTCTCGACCTGCGTCCACGAGATCTTCGAGTTGTCGCCGCGGCAATCGCCGCGCTTGGTCACGAAGTTGTAGATGCCGCCCTTGCCCTCGTTATCGCCCGGGTACCAGTTCTGGACGGTCGAGTACTTGATCTCGGCGTCCTCCAGGGCGACGAGCTCGACCACCGCGGCGTGCAGCTGGTTGTCGTCGCGCTTCGGGGCGGTGCAGCCCTCGAGATACGAGACGTAGGAGCCCTTGTCGGCGATGATCAGCGTGCGCTCGAACTGGCCGGTGTCGCGCTCGTTGATGCGGAAGTAGGTCGACAGCTCCATCGGGCAGCGCACGCCCGGCGGGATGTAGACGAACGAGCCGTCCGAGAAGACGGCCGAGTTCAGCGTGGCGAAGAAGTTGTCGGTCACCGGCACGACCGAGCCGAGGTACTTCCTGACGAGGTCCGGGTACTCGCGGATCGCCTCCGAGATCGGCATGAAGATCACGCCGGCCTTCGACAGCTCGGCCTTGAACGTCGTTGCGACCGAGACCGAGTCGAATACAGCGTCCACGGCGACGCGGCGCTCCGGGGCGATGCCCTCCAGCACCTCGACCTCGCGGAGCGGGATGCCGAGCTTCTCGTAGGTCTTCAGGATCTCGGGGTCGATCTCGTCGAGCGACATCGCCGCCGGACGCTTCGGCGCGGCGTAGTAGTAGATGTTGTTGTAGTCGACCTTGTCGTAGGCGACGCGGGCCCAGTCCGGCTCCTGCATGGTCTGCCAGCGCTTGTAGGCGTCGAGCCGCCAAGCGAGCATCCACTCCGGCTCGTCCTTCTTGGCCGAGATGAAGCGCACCACATCCTCGGAGATGCCCTTCTCGGACTTCTCCATCTCGATGGTGGTCTCGAAGCCGTACTTGTACTGGTCGAGGTCGATCGAGCGGACCCGATCGATGGTTTCCTGCACGGCAGGCATCAGCGTCTCCTAAGCATCGCCGGTTTCAAGGACCGGAGGCTTCCATGTGAGATGGCGTCGGCGCGGCGCTCAGGCCGCAAGCCCTCGCCGTCTATATAGGGTCTCGACGACCCGTTCGAAGGCACCGAGGAAGCGCGCAGTGTCGCCCTCCCCCGTATTCCAGCCGAGGCTGACGCGTAGCGCCCCCGCGGCCAACGCAGGGCTCACGCCCATCGCGGCCAGGACCGGCGACCGCGCCACCTTGCCCGACGCGCAGGCCGATCCCGACGACACCGCCACGCCGGCGAGATCGAAGGCGATCAAGGCGGTCGGCGCATCGAGCCCCGGCACCGCGAAGCACAGGGTGTTCGGCAACCGCTCGGCGTCACGGCCGAACACCACCCCGTCCGGCGCGCGGGCCAGCGCCGCCTCCTCCAGCGCGTCGCGCAGCTGCGCGACGCGCTGGGATTCCGTATCCAGCGCGAGGCGGGCGATCTCCGCCGCCTCGCCCATCCCGACGAGCCCGGGAAGGTTCTCGGTGCCGCAGCGCAGCCGCGCCTCCTGGCCGCCGCCGCGGACGAAGGCCGCGTCGAGCTGCGCGTCGTCCCGCAGCACCAGCGCGCCGACGCCCTTCGGCGCCGAGAACTTGTGCCCGGACAGGGTCAGCGCATCGAGCCCGAGCGCAGCGAAATCGACCGGGATCTTGCCGACCGCCTGCACCGCGTCGCTGTGCACGAGGGTGCGGCCGTGCCGCCTCGCCAGGGCCACGACGGCGGCGATCGGCTGCACCACGCCGGTCTCGTTGTTGGCCGTGTGCACCGAAACGAGCACGTCCAGGTCGCGAAGGGCGTCGAGCCGCGCCGCCAGCGCATCGAGGTCGAGCACGCCGGAAGTCAGGACCGGAAGCACCTCGACGGCGTCGGCCGGGAAGCGGTGGCCGGCCGTGACGCAGGGGTGCTCGGTCGCGCCGATCAGAAGCCGCGTCGGTGCGGAGCTCCCCCGGCGGCGGAGCGCGCCGGACAGGACGGCGTTGGCCGCCTCGGTGCCGCCACTGGTGAAGGTGACTTGAGACGCAGCGGCACCGACGAGGCGGGCGAGCTTGTCGCGGGCATCCTCGAGCATCGCCCGCGCCGCACGCCCCTCGGCATGGACGGAGGACGGGTTGCCGGGCAGCGCCAGCGCCCGCACGACCGCCTGCGACACCGCCGGACGGACCGGAGAGGTGGCGTTGTGGTCGAGATAGGCGCGGTCCGCTGTCATCCGTTCTCCGACTGGCGAAAGATGCGACATTTCCTTGCTTTGGCACCGGGTCGGCGTGCTAAGCCGCGCCGTCGACACGGTTTCGAACCGCCGAACGGCGTTTCCAGGCTGGTCGGGGAAGACCCCGCTGCCGCGCTGTTTAGAACAGTTCTAATCGCCTAGAATTATTCTAAGAGCGCTTTTACGTCGGGCGCGGGGCGAGTCAAGGCGGTCGCGCGACCGCGCAGGTCGAGGCGTACACGGCCATCCGGGCAGGCGGACTCGCCCGGCATGGCCACAGGAGTCGAGGACACTATGCCCGAGGTCATCTTCACCGGTCCCGCCGGCCGACTGGAGGGTCGCTATCAGGCCCCCAAGAAGCGGGGCGCGCCGATCGCGATCGTGCTGCATCCGCACCCCCAGTTCGGCGGCACGATGAACAATCAGATCGTGTACAACCTCTTCTACACGTTCGCCAATCGCGGCTTCGCGGCCCTGCGCTTCAACTTCCGCGGCGTCGGCCGTAGCCAGGGCGCCTTCGACCACGGCTCGGGCGAGCTGTCGGACGCCGCCGCCGCGCTCGACTGGGTGCAGTCGGTCAACCCCGAGGCCAAGTCTTGCTGGATCGCCGGCGTCTCGTTCGGCTCGTGGATCGGGATGCAGCTGCTGATGCGCCGCCCCGAGATCGAGGGCTTCATCTCGATCGCCGCGATGGCCAACCGCTACGATTTCACCTTCCTTGCGCCCTGCCCCTCCTCCGGCCTGTTCGTGCACGGCTCCGAGGATCGTGTGGCCCCGGCCCGCGAGGTCATGCCGGTGATCGAGAAGGTGAAGACCCAGAAGGGCGTCATCATCGAGCACCAGATGGTCGAGGGCGCCAACCACTTCTTCGACGGGCGCGTCGACGAGCTGACCCAGACGGTCGACACCTACCTCGACAAGCGCCTCGGCAAGAAGGACGAGGTGGCCTGAGGCCACTTCGTTCGAGCGGGCCTCGCAGCGGGCAGGCGCCGAACGGGCGGCCTGCCCTTTTTCCCGCCTCGCGCCCGCGACCGGATCACGCCACCGCGCGATCGGCCGGTGCGGTCAGCACCACCGGCACGGCCGGTGCGCCTTCCCATTCCGAATGCGCCGGGATCGATTCGCCCTTCATCACGATGGTGAGGGGCCGAAGCCGCGCGTAGTCGCCGACCTTGGTGTCGTAGAGCACCGTCGAGAATGCGCCGACCGAAACGCCGCGGCCGATCACGACGCGGCCGACCTTCATGATCCGGTCCTCGTAGAGGTGGGTCTGCAGGGCGGCGGTGCGGTTGATGGTGGCGAAGTCGCCGATCGTCACGCAGTCGAACTCGGTGATGTCGGTGGTGAGCATGCACACGCCCTCGCCGACCTTCACCCCGAACAGACGCAGCGCCCAGGGCAGGAACGGCGTGCCCTGGAGATGCTCCAGCAGCACCTTGCCGGCCAAGCCCCAATAGGCGACCGCGATGGCCTCGGTGCGCATCGCCCACCACGACCACATCGGCCGCATGCCGGGCTGATAGACGCCCATCAGCGCCCACTTCATGCCGATGACGGCGGCTGACTGGATCAGCGCGATCGCGACGCTGACCGTGACGAAGCTGACGGCGAGCCCGCTCCAGTCGCGCTCGAGGATTGCCGGGTAGAAGTACCAGTCGATCGCGGTGATCGCGAGGGTGATGTACAGCATCGGCGAGAACGAGGTCGCGAACGCCTCGAACACGCCGCGGCGGAGCTTGACCAGCGTGCCCGGCTCGTAGGTCTGAGCCAGCGTTCCGACGTCGACGCGCTGGCGCGACGGCAGCTTGATCGGCGGCGAGCCGAACCAGGTGTCGCCCGGCGCCATCTCCTCGTTGGCCGGCGGCTTCGACTTGATGCCGATCAGCACGTCGTCGGGGATGTCGGCGCCCGGCGGCACCACCGCGTCGTTGCCGACGAACACCCGCGCGCCCGTGCGGGCCGGCTGGAGGTGCATCCAGCCGCGGCGGATCTCCTCCTCGCCGTAGACCACCTCGTCGGCGATGAAGTTGCGGCTGCCGACCTCGGCGAGGTCGTGGCGGCTGCCGAGGTTGGTCGAGATCTCGGCGCCCTCCCCCATGCGCGCGCCCATCAGGCGGTACCACGCCCGCATGTAGACGGTGGCAAACAGCGAGGAGAGCGTCTCCAGCGTCACCTCGGCGGCGAGCGCCACCGACCACTTGCGCAGGTAGAAGCCGGACCAGATCGAGTAGGTGCCCGAGCGCCGCCGCGGCAGCACCAGCCAGCGGATGCCGGCGATGAGCAGCACCGTGCCGGCGGTCATCAGCATGGCGGTGGGCCATGTCAGCAGCGGCAGGTACCAGTGGTAGTCGATGTCGGTGATGTCGGAGAGCGAGTCCGAGATCTGGTCGAAGATGAAGAACGCCGGGAAGATCGGCAGCAGGCCGACGGCGGGGATCGCGCCGAGCAGCAGGAGGTAGATCGCCCCGAAGCCGGCCCGGCGCCGGGCCGAGGCCGGGGCCTGCTCCGGAAGCTCCGCGACGTCGGCCATCCCGACCTTTCGTCCGGGCGAGCCGTCCCAGCGCTCGGCGGCGCCGATGCGCGTGCCGGCCGGAACGGTGGTGAGGTCGGCGATCTCGGCGTTGTCGGCGATCACCGTGTCGTGGCTGAGGACGCAGGAGGTGCCGACTGCCACGTCCCGGCCGATCTCGACCCGTCCGATCACCAGCTCGTTGCCGACGATCTCGGCGTTGGCGACGACGAGGCGGCCGCCGAGCGACGCGCCGTCGCCGATCGAGAGCAGGTCCGGGGCACCGATCTCGATGTCGGAGATCAGGGTGTCGCGGCCGACCTTCGCGCCCATCAGGCGGAGGTAGACGGCGATCGCGGGCGAGCCCTGCAGCCACTTGACGTGGACCAGCGGCGCCAGGCGCTGCGCCAGCCACCAGCGGAAATAATACGCGCCCCAGAGCGGGTAGCGGCCGGGCTTCGTGCGGCCGAGGACGAGCCACTTGGCCGCGACCGCGATGGTCGCCGTCACCGCGTTGATCGCCACGTAGACGAGGAGCAGCACGCCGAGCTCGCCGAAGAAGCCGAGGCCGCCGCCGGTGAGCAGCAGGTAGGTGACGAAGATGCCGAGCCATTGCGCGGTCGCGAGCGCGATCACGAACGGCAGGGCCACCGCCTGGGCGAGCCCGCACAGCGCGCGGCGCCGGAGCGGCGGCGGCACGAAGGCGAGGTCGCGGATCGCGGTCTCGATGCCGGCGCCGCCGGTGCGGGCGATCAGCGCGTCCGAGATCCGGCGCAGGGTGCGCTCGCGGTAGACGTCCTGCAGCGTGATGCCGGCGAGCGCCGGGGCCTCGCGCACGGCTCCGACGAAGCGGGCGGCGAGCAGCGAATGGCCGCCGAGGTCGGCGAAGAAGTCGCCCTCGAGCGCGATCGGCTGGTTGCCGAAGACCTGCTTGGCGGCGGCCAGCAGCGCCGCCTCGGTCTGGTTCTCCGGGGGCTCCTGCTCGCCGTCGGCATCGACGATGGTGAGCGTCGCGACGCGAAGCGCCTTGCGGTCGACTTTGCCGGAGGTGAGGCGCGGCAGAACCTCGGCCGCCTCGAAATGGCCGGGCACCATGTAGGCCGGCATCTGCTCGGCCAGCGTCCGGCGCAAAGCCGCGCGGTCGAGGTCGTGGCCGCGGTCCGGCACGATGAACGCGACCAGCCGGTCGACGCCGTCGTCGTTGCGCAGCACCACCGCGGCCTGGGCGATCCCGGGCTGGGCCTGGATCCGCGACTCGATCTCGCCGAGTTCGACGCGGAAGCCGCGGATCTTGACCTGGTCGTCGATGCGGCCGTGGAACAGGATGTTGCCGCCAGCGTCGAGCGAGACCGCGTCGCCCGAGCGGTAGAGCAGCGGGTCGGCGCCGTCCGAGGCGTAGGGGTTGGCGATGAACTTGTCCGCGGTCAGCTCCGGCCGCTGCAGGTAGCCCTTCGCGACGCCGGGGCCGCCGATCAGCAGCTCGCCCGGCTCGCCGCGCCCGAGCAGGCGCAGGTCCTCGCCGGCGACGTAGACCGAGTAGTTCGCGATCGGGCCGCCGATGGTCACCGGCACGCCCGGGCGCATCTCGGCGGCGGTCGCGACCACCGTGGCCTCGGTCGGCCCGTAGGTGTTGAACAGCTTTCGCGAAGGCGTCGCCCAGCGTGCGACCAGCGGCTCGGGAAGCGCCTCGCCGCCGAGCAGGATCAGCCGCACGCTCGGCAGGTCTGCGGTGATCATCGCCAGCAGCGTCGGCACGGTGTCGATCACCGTGACCCCGGCCTCGGCGATGATCCGGGGCAGCGACTCGACGTCGCCCATCATCGCCGGGCTCGCGACGAACAGCGTCGCGCCGACGAGGTACGGGACCCAGATCTCCTCCATCGAGAGGTCGAAGGCGACCGAAGCGCCCTGGAAGACCACGTCGTCCGGCGCCATCCCGTAGAGCGCGTTTCCGGAGCGCAGGAAGTGGCAGATGTTGGCGTGGCTGATGACGATGCCCTTCGGCACGCCGGTCGAGCCGGAGGTGTAGATCAGGTAGGCGGGATGCTGCGGCGTCAGGCCGCCGGCGCGAAGGTCCGGCGTCGCCGCGTCCGCGGGCGTGCCGGCGAGCAGCGCATCGAGCGTCAGGGCCGGCGCGACCTCGGGCGCGCCCGGGGCCAGCGCCTCGGAGACCAGTAGGGCCTTCGCAGCGGCGTCGCCGAGGCAGACCGCGACCCGGTCGGCCGGCGCCTCGGCGTCGAACGGCAGCCAGGCGGCGCCGGACAGCGTGATCCCGATCTGGGCGGTGAGCAGGTCCGGCCCGCGCGCCATCCACAGGCCGACCACGTCGCCCGGTCCGATCCCGCGATGGGCGAGAGCCGCCGCGATCCGTCCGGCGCGGGCGAAGACCTCGGCATAGGTGAGATGCGGGTGCCGGCCCGACGCGTCCTTGGCGGCGCCGTCGATCAGCGCTGGATGGTCCGGCCGTGCCCGCGCGGTCTCGGCGAAGATCTCGCCGAGAACCTCGTCGCGGATCAGGTCGGGACGCGTAGGGCCGCGCAGCACGGCCCGGTCGGACGGGGTCGCCGCGGGGTGCCGGTCCGCTTCGGGCCGGATCATCTCGCCGAGGCTACTCATCGCATGCTCCGCTGCCAGCTCCGGGCGGAGCTGGGTTCCCGTCTGTCTCGCATGCGCACCCGGCCGGCGATCGAGGCGCGTTCCTGACGCGGGATCGTGCCGTTATCGAGGCAGTCCGCCGATCGGGTCGAGGCCGTGCGAGCCGGCCCCGAGACCCCGCTGTATACCGGACCTTTGAACGGGTCTTGAACGGTCGGCGACAAACCTCAGGCCCAGCGCCATCCGGCCGCGTCCACGACGAGCACCGAGCCCTGGCGGACGGCGATCCGCGGGGCGGCCTTGATGTCGAGGTGGCCGAGCGCCACCAGCATCGCCCGGGCGACGCCGCCATGGGCGACCACGACGGTCGCCGGCGCCAGGTCGGAAAAGACCGGCGCGACGCGCTCGGTCAGCATCGCGTAGCTCTCGGCGCCGCTGCCCGAGGGGCGATAGCCCCAGCGGTCGCGGTCGCGCGCGCCGGCGCCGCCGGGATCGCGACGGCGGATCTCGGCCCAGGTCTGCCCTTCCCACGCCCCGAAATGGATCTCCATCAGCCGGGGATCGCTGCGGTACTCGGTCGGCGCGAGGCCGAGGCGGTCGCGCAGGATCTCCATGGTGCGCCGCGTGCGGCTCAGGGGGCTCGCGATGAAGTCGGCCTCGGCGAGCCGGTCGCCCGCGAGCGCCGCGAGCCGGTCCGCGGCGTCCGCCGCTTGCCCCTGCCCGACGGCGTTGAGGCCGATGTCGCGCTGCCCCTGCAAGCGCCCCTCGGCATTCCAGTCGGTCTGCCCGTGCCGGATGAAGTAGATCGTCGGGATGGGCCTCACGCTCCGGCGGTTCCGGTCGGCGCCCTCACCGGTCGCGTCCTGAGCGAAGGTCTCGCGGCGGCTGCGCGGGCGGGTTCATGAGCGTGGCGTCCAACGGGCATGGCGGTCTGAAGGGCTCGGGTCGCCCTCGGATGCAAGGCGGGTGCCCGATCTAGGCCGGGACGCGATCGGTCGGTAGAAGGTCTGTCCATGAGCAAAAAGCACCGCAAGACGGATCGGCGCCAGAAGGCGGGGACAGCCGGTGTGACAAAGTCGCCGGACCGTTCCGCCGAGGATGCCCGGCGCAAGGCGCCTTCCTCTTCTCTCTGGGCGGCCGCGACGGCCGAGATCGCAGGCATCGCGCCCGCGCTGATCGATGCGCACGCGCCCGCCACCGTCGCGGCGGCCGACGGCATCGTCACCGTCGTGCCGGGCAGCCGGTTCGATCTCGCGAAGGTCGACGCCGACGCCGACGGGGGCTTCGACAAGGACTGGGCGAAGGCGGCGCTCGCCACCGAGCGCACGCGGATCCAGGCGCTTCAGGAAAAGCTCTACGCCGAGCGGCAGCGCAGCCTGCTCGTGGTGTTCCAGGCGATCGACACCGGCGGAAAGGACGGCACGATCCGCGCGGTCCTGGAAGGCGTGAACCCGCAAGGCTGCACGGTCGCCTCGTTCAAGGTGCCGTCGACCGAGGAGCGCGAGCACGACTTCCTGTGGCGCTACCACCAGCGCACGCCCGGGCGCGGGATGATCGGCGTGTTCAACCGCAGCCACTACGAGGACGTGCTGGTCGTGCGCGTGAAGGGCTTGGTGCCGGAGCCGGTCTGGCAGGCGCGCTACGGCTTGATCAACGACTTCGAGCGCCTGCTCACCGAATCCGGGACCCACATCCTGAAATTCTTCCTCCACATCTCGAAGGACGAGCAGAAGCAGCGCCTGGAAGCGCGGATCGCGAACCCGGACAAGCACTGGAAGTTCGATCCGGCCGACCTGGTCGAGCGCAAGTCCTGGGATGCCTATCAGGCGGCGTTCTCGGACGCGCTGACCCGATGCTCGACGCCGCATGCGCCCTGGCACGTGGTGCCGGCCAACCGGAAGTGGTTCCGCAACCTCGTCATCGCCCGCACCATCGCCGACACGCTGGACGCGATGGACCCGCAGTTCCCGGAAGCAGTGGCGGGCATCGCGGATCTGGTCGTGCCGGACTGACGGCGCCGCGAGGCACGGTTCGGGATGGTGTTTCCCGATTATCCGAAGCGGATCTTCGAAGCCTCCGAGCTCTCCGATGGGATGCTCCGGTTCCTCGCCCTCGCGGGAGCCCTGCTCGCCTACCGGCTTCCGCCTTTCGTCGCCCTGAACGAGCCCGAGGCGAGCCTGCACCCTGACCTGCTGGCTCCCCTCGCTCGCATGATCGTCAAGGCGGCCGAACGCACGCAGGTCTGGCTCGTGACCCATTCCGAACGGCTGGCCGACGCAATCCTCGACGAGCGGAGCGCGAAGCCCCACCGCGTGATCAAGCGCCAGGGCGCGACCTGGATCGCGGGGCTGAAGCTGTCGGGGAATTCCGAGGACGGTGATTGACGCCGGCCTTCGCCGGCGCGCCCGCCCTCAATCCTTGTCGAGGCTCAGGTCCGGCGCCTCGGGGTTCTTCATGCCGACCACGTGGTAGCCGGCGTCGACGTGCAGGATCTCGCCGGTCATGCCGCGGGACATGTCGGAGATCAGGTAGGCGGCGGTCTCGCCGACCTCGCCGATCGTCACCGTGCGCCGCAGGGGGGCGTTGTACTCGTTCCACTTCAGAATGTAGCGGAAGTCGCCGATGCCGGAGGCGGCGAGCGTCTTGATCGGGCCGGCCGAGATCGCGTTGACGCGGATGTTCGAGGGGCCGAGATCGGCGGCGAGGTAGCGCACCGAGGCTTCGAGCGCGGCCTTGGCGACGCCCATGACGTTGTAGTGCGGCATCCACTTCTCGGCGCCGTAATAGGTCAGCGTCAGGAGCGAGCCGCCGTTCGGCATGATCTTCTCGGCGCGCTGCGCGACGGCCGTGAACGAGTAGCACGAGATCATGAGCGACTTGGTGAAGTTCGCCTCGGTCGTCTCGACGTAGCGCCCGGTCAGCTCGTCCTTGTCCGAGAAGGCGATGCAGTGGACGACGAAATCGATGCCCTCGGGGAAGATCTCGGCGGTCGCGGCGAACACCGCGTCGATCGAGGCCGGGTCGGTGACGTCGCAATGGCCGACGACGTGGGCGTCGAGCTCGCGCGCCAGGGGCTCGACGCGCTTCTTCAGGGCGTCGCCCTGGTAGGTGAAGGCCAGCTTGGCACCGTGGGCATGCGCGCTCTTGGCGATGCCCCAGGCGATCGAGCGGTTGTTGGCGACGCCGAGCACGAGGCCGCGCTTGCCCGCGAGCAGGTTGCTGCCCGGCGCGGCGTCCCTGCCCGCGCCCTGCTCGTCCGTTGCGTCGAAAGCCGCCATGCCACACCCGAAAATCCGCTTCGGCACCCGGGACTCCCGGCCGCCCCGCTCGACGGGGCGGCGGTCTCGCGCCGGAGGCATCCTTAGCGGAGGCGCGTCGGGGACGGAAGTCCGCCGGATCGGCGCGATACGCCGCCGGCTACTCGGCGCGCGCGGTGCGCCGGCTCCTCACAAACTCGGTCAGGGCCGCGTCGTCCGCGGGCAGCTGGATCGCGGTGACGGCGAGCAGGTCGCCGCGGGTGCCGTCCTTCTTCAGCAGGCCCTTGCCGCGGAGGCGGAAGGTGCGGCCGGACGAGGTCATCGGCGGCATCTTCATCTCGACCGCGCCGGTCAGGGTCGGCACGCGGATCGCGCCGCCGAGCACCGCATCCTCGAGCGGCAGGTCGACGGTGGCGCGCAGGTCCGCGCCCTCGACGGTGAAGCGGGCATGCGGCAGCACCCGGATCGTCAGCAGCGCATCGCCCGGCTCGGAGCGCGGGCCGCCGGGCGAGCCGAGGCCGCGCAGGCGGATCGTCTGCCCGTCCACGACGCCCTTCGGGATCATCACGTCGAACTCGCGGCCGCCCGGCAGGCCGACCCGCAGCTTCTCCTCGCTGCCGATCTGCTCGAGGGTGACGCCGAGCTCGGCCGCCACGTCCTCGCCGCGGGCGGGCGGGCGCTGGCCCGGCCCGGCGC
>NZ_VRVH01000077.1:0-17903 GCF_008040095.1 Methylobacterium sp. WL6
GGTTCGGCGCGGCCGCGACCGCCCCGCGCCGGCGCAGGTTGTAGAAGTCCAGGACGGTGCCGGGGTCGGCCGCGAAGGCCTCGGGCGTCGCGAGCCGCATCGGATCGAACCGCGCCCACATCCCGCCGCGGTCGCGGAACGTGCCGAGCCCGCTCTCGGCCGAGACGCCGGCTCCGGTGAGGACGAAGACGGTCTTCGGAAAGGGCGCACGCAGGGGCATGGGCGCGAGCCTACACCCGCCCGGCGCCGACCGCCCATCGGAATTCGGCGCCGGGCAGGTCGAAGCTGCGGGCCGGCGCGGCGAGGCTCGGCGGAGGGGCCGGCGCGCCGTCCCGCCGGGCGATGCGGCCCGAGCCGATCAGCCGAGCTATACCGCGCCGATGCGCATCCTCGGCCGCCTTCTCCTCGGCTCCCTCGCCCTGCTCCTCGCGATCCCGAGCGGCGGCGCGATCCTGCTCATGGCGCTCGTGCTCGATCCGGTGGCAAGCGTCTGGCTGACGAAAGGCGCGCTCGCCGGGCTCGATGCCGGCCTGTCGGATCTCGCCGCCGGCCTGCCGCCGGAGAGCTTCGCGTGGGTCCTCGCGGGGCTGGCGAAGGCGTCCTTCGTGCTGCTCGCGGTGCCGCCGGCCCTGGTGGCGCTGGTCGGCGAGACCCTGCGCTGGCGCGGCCTGCTCTGGTACGGCGCCGGGTGCGGCCTGATCACCGCTGCCCTGCCCTGGCTCGCGCGCGGGGCCGTGCGCCCCGGCGGCACGGCGCTCGCGGCCGAGGCGCGGGTCACCGCGATCCTGTTCCTCGCCGGCGCCGGTGCCGGGCTCGTGTACTGGCTGATCGCCGGGCGAAGCGCCGGGCGGCCCCCGACGCGGGCGTGACGTTTCCGCGACACGGGCGCGCTTCGGGGCGGCCCGGCGGGATGCTTCGGATGCGTCGAACCGTCGAACCCCGGTCGGCCCGCGCAGGATCCCCCTGGCGGCGACGAGGGACGAACGATGATCGCACGCCGCCCGTGGACGACCCGGACCGCCCTCGCCCTGCTCGCGGCCCTCCTGCCCGGCGGCCCCGCCTGGGCCGGCTCGGCGGCGCAGCCGGGCCAGACCGTCGGCCTGCCGGTGGGGGCGCAACTGCCGGTCGGGTTCTATTTCGTGAACCTGTCGAGCTTCGGCGTCCGCGACACGCGGCCCCTGGACTCGGAATCGAACGTCAACCTGCCGACCTTCGCCTGGGCGACGCCGTGGACGATCGCCGACGCGCGGCTGCAGTTCTTCGTCACGCAGCCGGTGGTCGCCTCGAGCGGGCGCGGTGCGCCCTACCAGAGCGGCGTCGGCCAGCCGCTGCTCGCGGCGCAGCTCGCCTGGGACCTCGGAAACGACCTCGGGTTCAGCTACCTGTTCGGCGGCTACCTGCCGATCGAGACCCGCTTCCTGACGCAGTCGGCCTCGATCACCCAGCGCTTCGCGGTCAGCTACACCGGCAACGGCTGGAACCTGACCGCCAACCTGCTGCACGGGATCTTCATCGACGACCGCTCGCCCACGGGCACGCTCTACCCGGACTACCTCAACCTCGACCTCACCGCGACGAGGAAGCTCGGCCAGTGGCAGGTCGGCGCCGTGGCCTTCGGCTCGACCGACCTGCCGACCGGGGTCGGCAGCGACCGGCCCCAGGGGCAGATCGCGGTGGGCGGCCTCGTCGGCTACAATTTCGGCCCGGTGAACCTGCAGGCCTACCTCACGCGCGACGTGGTCGAGCGCAACTACGGCCGCCGGGAGACCCGCGGCTGGCTGCGCGCGATCGTGCCGCTCTACCAGGACAAGGGCGAGGTGGAGCCGAACCGCACGCTGGTGACGCGGCGCCAGGGCGAATGACCGGCGCCTGCCGGACGGTCGCGGCCGTGCTATCGGAAATTTAATGAGATCGATCCGCGCCGCCCTCGCCGTTCTCCTCATGCTGGGCGGCCCCGCCCTCCCGCAGGGCTCGGGGCCGCCGATCCCCTCCGACGACGCACGGATGCTGCCGGTGCAGGCCGCGCACGGCATGGTCGCGAGCCAAGAGGCGCGGGCGACGCGGATCGGCGTCGACATCCTCAAGCGCGGCGGCAACGCGGTCGACGCCGCGGTCGCCGTCGGCTTCGCGCTGGCGGTGACCCTGCCGCAGGCGGGCAACCTCGGCGGCGGCGGCTTCATGCTGGTGCACCTGGCGGACCGGCACGAGACCGTGGCGATCGACTACCGCGAGACCGCGCCGCAGGCCGCCACCGCCGACATGTTCCTGGCGCCCGGCGGCGAGCCGGACCGCGCCGCCTCGCGGCGCAGCGGCAAGGCCGTCGGCGTGCCGGGCACGGTGCGGGGCCTGGCGGAGGCGCACCGCCTCTACGGATCGGGAAAGCTGTCCCTCGCCGAGCTGATCGCGCCGGCCGAGGCCCTGGCCCGCGCCGGCATCCCGGTCACCGGCGGCCTCGCCGATTCCCTGCCGCGGTCGGCCGGCCTCCTCGGGCGCTGGCCCTCGACCCGCCGGATCTTCTTCCGCGGCGACGTCCCCCTGCCCCGCGGCGACAGCCTCGTGCAGGCGGACCTCGCCGACACGCTGCGCGCCGTCGCCGAGGGCGGCCCGGACGCGTTCTATGCCGGCCCGATCGCCGGGCGGATCGCGGCGGCGGTGCGCGCGGCCGGCGGCCCGATGACGGAGGCCGATCTCGCCGCCTACCGGCCGGCGGTCCGCCAGCCCGTGCGCGGGACCTATCGCGGCTACGAGGTGGTCTCGATGCCGCCGCCCTCGTCCGGCGGCGTCCACCTGATCGAGATCCTGAACATCCTCGAGGGCTTCGACCTCGCCGCGATGGGTGCGGGCAGCGCCGCCGCGATCCACACCCTGGCCGAGGCGATGAAGCCGGCTTACGCCGACCGGGCGACCTGGCTCGGCGACCCGGACCGGGTCCGCGTGCCGGTGCAGGGCCTCACCGCCAAATCCTACGCGGCGCGGCTGCGGCGGGCGATCGACCCGGAGCGGGCACGGCCCGCCGACAGCATCGCGGCCGGCGACCCGTTGCCGCCCGAGCCCGACCAGACCACGCATTTCTCGGTGGTCGATGCCGCGGGCAACGCGGTGGCCAACACCTACACCCTGAACTTCTCCTACGGGATCGGGCTGGTGGCCGAGGGGACCGGCGTGCTGCTCAACAACGAGATGGACGACTTCTCCGCCAAGGCCGGCACCCCGAACGCCTACGGGCTCGTCGGCGGCGACGCCAACGCGGTGGCGCCGGGCGCCCGGCCGCTCTCCTCGATGACGCCGACCTTCCTGTTCCGGGACGGGCAGCTCTACCTCGTCACCGGCAGCCCCGGCGGCAGCCGCATCATCACCACCGTGCTCGACGTGATCGTGAATCTGATCGACTTCCGCATGAACCTCGCCGAGGCCGTCGACGCGCCGCGCATCCACCACCAGTGGAAGCCCGACGTGCTGCGGGTCGAGCAGGGCCTGTCGCCCGACACCCTTGCCCTCCTGCGGGCGTGGGGGCACGACGTCAGGGTCGGGTCGAGCTCGGGCTCGGCCAACTCGATCCTGCGCAGCGGCGGCCTGCTCTCGGGCGCCGCGGACCCGCGCCAGCGCGACACGCTCGCCGAAGGGTATTGAGGTGGGGCCGGGGACAACCTCAAGCGTCACGCCCGATGCGCCCTTGGCCCTGGCCGCACCCCCGCGCTAAAGGACGAGCGTCACAGAAGGTCCCGATGCTCGCCGTCCGCTCCCTCGCGTTCAATCTCTGCTTCTACGCCGCCACGACGCTGATCGCGTTCGGCGGGTTGCCGACGCTGGTCTCGGGGCGGTCGGTGATGCGGCTGGCGCGGTTCTGGGGGCGGGTGACGCTGTGGCTGCTGCGCGTGGTCGCCGGCACCCGCGTGGAGTTCCGCGGGCTGGAGAACATCCCGTCCGGCGCGATGCTGGTCGGGGCCAAGCACCAGTCGGCGCTCGAGACCCTGGCCCTGTGCACGGTGTTTCCCGAATTCGCCTACGTGCTGAAGCGCGAGCTGCTGTTCATCCCGCTGATCGGCTGGTTCCTGTCGCGCAGCGGCATGGTGGCGATCGACCGGTCGAAGGGCGCGCGCGCCATGAGCCTGATGAACGCGGCCGCCGCCGACGCGATCGCGCAGGGGCGCCAGCTCATCGTCTTCCCCGAGGGCACCCGGACGGCCCCCGGCGCGGCCCCGGCCTACAAGCAAGGCCTGTCCCACCTCTACGCCGCGCTCTCCGTGCCGTGCCTGCCGGTGGCGCTGAACACCGGCCTGTACTGGCCGCGCCGCAGCTTCGTCCGCCGCCCGGGCACCACGGTGATCGAGTTCCTGCCGCCGATCCCGCCGGGGCTGGCACGCGCCGCCTTCCTCGACCTCGTCGAGGACCGCATCGAGACCGCCTCGAAGGCCCTGCTCGCGGCCGGCCTCGCCGACCTCGGGCAGGCCGCCCGCACGGTCCCGGAGCCGCGCCGCGAAACCTCGCGTCCGGCCTGACCCGCGCGCCCGATTCGTGCGCGCGGAGAACCGTCGGGACGTTGCGAATCGGCCTGCGAATTCCCATTTCCGATGAACGAGACGAATCGCTTGACGGGCGCGCGATGCCCGCTCTAGGTTGGAACAAATGGCGAACAAGAGAGCCTTGTCCTGGTCGGCCGCCCTGCGCGACCTGAAGGACGAGCGGACACGGAGACAGGACGTGCGGGAAGAGCGCTTGAGGACCACCGCCGGCCTTCGCGGCACCCCCGCCCTGGCGCTCAGCGCCTGGCGCGGACGTTCCGGCCGGCGCTACGTCGTCGGCGTCCACGACCTCAGCGCGCCCGAGCTGGACGAGATGGGCGAGGCGGTGGTGATCGCGGTCCGCCGCGATCCCGCCGGCATCGCCGAGCTGGTCGCGGTGTCGGCCTCCGGCGAGAGCCCCCGCGAGCGCCTGCACCGCACCTGGCTCGCCCGCGCCCGGAAGGGCGGCGCGACCGAGATGCACGTGCATCGGCTCGCCGAGGACGAGGCCGAGCGCAAGGCCATCGTCGACGATCTCTCGATGGAGAGCGCGGATCCGGCGCACGCCTGATATCCCTCCGCTCGATCAGGGCGGTCGGCATATCCGGCAGGCCCGCGCGCGATCGAAGGCCGAATCCGCCGGTCCGGCGAGGTGATGCGGATTTGGATCACGCCGCCCACGCCCCAGTTTCGCCCCGAGCCTCCCCTCATGCCTTGTGCGGCATGGACGATCGCGGACGAACCCGCGACGGGGCGAGAGCGCGGAGCGAACGATGCAGGATCCGGTACGGCAAGATCCTTCGGGGCAAGCCCCGGCCGAGCCCGCCGCGATCCCGCCCAAGGCGCCGCGTTCCCGGCGCGGCCTGTTCCTCCCCTACATCCTGCTGCTGACGCTGGTGCTGCTGTGGTCGGCGGGCTGGGTCTACCTCCGCGGCCGCGCCGCCACCGAGATGGACGGCTGGGTCGCCCGCGAGGCCGCGGCCGGACGGACCTGGACATGCGCCGACCGGTCGATCACCGGCTATCCGTTCCGGATCGAGCTGCGCTGCGCCTCGGTCAGCCTCGCGCGTGCCGACGGCCGCTTCCGGCTGGGTCCGCTGACCGCGGTGACGCAGGTCTACCAACCCCGGCACGTGCTGATGCTCGCCGAGGGCCCGTTTCACGTGGAACAGGGCGACCTCGTCGGCGACGCGACCTGGACGATGCTGGAAGGCAGCTTCCACGGCGCGTCGGACGGGTTCGTGCGCGCCTCGCTCGTGGTCGACGGGCCTTCGGTGACGGTCGCCGGCGCGGCGCCCGATCCGATCGCCGTCTCCGCCCGCCACCTCGAGCTGCATGCGCGGCCGACGCCGGGACGATTCGATTCGGACGGCGCGGTCGACCTCAGCCTGCGCCTGTCGCAGGCCCTGGCGCCGATGGCGGATGCGCTGATCGGCAACGCCGATCCCGCCGACCTCACCCTCGACGCCACGGTCAACCGGGCGGCGATGCTCGGCACCGGCACGGTGGCGCGCGAGCTCGAACGCTGGCGCCAGGCCGACGGCAGCCTCGACGTCGCCGGGCTGTCGCTGGCCAAGGGTGCGCGCCGGCTGCAGGCCAAGGGCAATCTCGGGATCGACCAGGATCATCGCGTCGAGGGCCAGCTGGACCTGCGGGCCGCCGGGGTCGAGGCGCTGGTCGCGTCGGTCGTCGGGCAGCGCTTCGGCGCCGATCGCGGCGCGCTCATCGGCAACCTCGTCGGCGGCCTGCTCGGGCTTCGGCGCCAGCCCGAGGGCGAGCCGGGGGGCGACGTGCCGCTCAAGCCGCTGCCGCCGCTGCGCCTCGCCGACGGCCGGATGATGTTCGGGCCGATCGCGATCCCGAACGTGCGGCTGCAGCCGCTGTACTGATCCGGCCGTGCCGGTCCCCGGGCGTCGAGGGTGGAGCAGACTGCGCCGCCCGGGCGCCGGCGGCCATACGCAAAACAGCGTATATGCTGCAACGCAACCGAGCCCCTAGCCTGCGCTCCACGATCCGCGGCCGTTCCATGAGCCGCCGGACGCGAGATGCGAGGCGTGAGGCACGATGGCTGACGGGGATCACGATCTGGATCGGGGCATGGACCGCGGCTTGCGCTCGCCCCTGCGGCGCAAGCTGCTGATGGGGCTGGCGGCCGCGCCCGCCCTTTCGCTCCTGCCGCGCACCGCGTTCGCGGCGGGGCCTGCCACCTCGGCGGTCAGCACCACCGGCCTCGCCGTCACCGACACCGAGGTGACCTGCGGCATCCTCCACTCGATCACCGGCACCATGGCGATCTCGGAGACCGGCGCCCAGCAGGCCGAGAAGCTCGCCATCGCGCAGATCAACGAGGCCGGCGGCATCCTCGGCCGCAAGATCAAGATCATCCAGGAGGACGGCGCCTCCGACTGGCCGACCTTCGCCGAGAAGGCCAAGAAGCTCCTCGTCAACGACAAGTGCGCGGCGGTGATGGGCTGCTGGACCTCGGCCTCGCGCAAGGCGGTGCTGCCGGTCTTCGAGCAGTACAACGGCCTCCTGTACTACCCGACCTTCTACGAGGGCCTGGAGCAGTCCAAGAACGTGTTCTACACCGGCCAGGAGGCGACGCAGCAGATCCTCGCCGGCCTCGACTGGGTGCACAAGGAGAAGGGCGGCGACACGTTCTTCTTCGTCGGCTCGGACTACATCTGGCCGCGCACCTCGAACAAGATCGCCCGCAAGCACGTCGAGAACGTGCTCAAGGGCAAGGTCGTCGGCGAGGAATACTTCCCGCTCGGTCACACGCAGTTCAACTCGGTGATCAACAAGATCAAGCTCACGAAGCCGAAGGTCATCTTCACTGACGTGGTCGGCGGCTCGAACGTGGCGTTCTACAAGCAGCTCAAGGCGTCCGGCATCGACCTCTCGAAGCAGGTGCTTCTGACGATCTCGGTCACCGAGGACGAGATCGACGGCATCGGCGGCGACAACATCGCCGGCGCGTACTCCTGCATGAAGTACTTCCAGTCGATCGAGAACGACAACAACAAGAAGTTCGTCGCCGACTTCAAGAAGATGTGGGGCGAGAAGACCGTCATCGGCGACGTCACCCAGGCCGCCTATCTCGGGCCCTACCTGTGGAAGATGGCCTGCGAGAAGGCCGGCTCGTTCGACGTCGACAAGGTCGTCGCCGCCTCGCCCGATCTCGAGTTCAAGGGCGCCCCCGAGGGCTACGTCCGGATCGACCCGAACCACCACCTGTGGTCGAAGACCCGGGTCGGCAAGGCCAAGACCGACGGCCAGTTCGAGATCGTCTACACCAGCCCCGAGCTGATCAAGCCCGACCCGTTCCCGAAGGGCTACCAGTAGGCCGCATGCGCGCGCCGCCGATGCGGCGCGCGATTTGCAGACGGCCTTTCGACGATCCCCCATCCCCCGGCCTCATCCTGAGGCGCCCGCGACGGCGGGCCTCGAAGGAGGGCTCCAGGGATCGCCGAGCGCTTCGGAGGGCTCCCTCAAGGCCTCCGCTTCGCTCCGGCACCTCAGGAGGAGGTGGGCGGGTGGGAGACGGCGATCGCGCAAAGCGGCGGGCCACGGCCCTCCGGCATTCCCGACGGCTCGGAGCGCACGGATGTTCGGTGACTATTCCCTCGGCGATCTCGGCGCGATCTTCGCGATGCAGGGCTTCGCCGGCCTGATCCTGTTCTCGGTCTACGTGCTGATGGCGCTCGGGCTGGCGATCATCTTCGGGCAGATGGGCGTGATCAACATGGCGCACGGGGAGTTCATGATCCTCGGCGCGTACATGACCTACCTGTGCTCGACCTTCTTCCAGACCTACCTGCCGGCGCTGTTCCCGGCATACTTCTTCCTGGCGATGATCCTCGCCTTCTGCGCCTCCGGGGCGCTGGGGATGCTGGTGGAGTGGGCGCTGATCCGCCACCTCTACAAGCGCCCGCTCGACACGCTGCTCGCCACCTGGGGCCTGTCGCTGATCCTGCAGCAGGCCTACCGCTCGATCTTCGGCGCGCGCGAGGTCGGCGTCGAGCTGCCGAGCTGGCTGATCGGCTCGGTGCAGGTCACCGATTCGATCGAGATCCCGATCAACGGCCTGTTCGTGATGGCGGTCACCACGCTGATCACGGTCGGCGTGGCGCTGCTGATCTACCGCTCGCGCTTCGGCCAGCAGGTCCGCGCGGTGATGGCCAACCGCCCGATGGCGGGCGCCGTCGGCATCGATACCGAGAAGGTCGACCGCTACACGTTCGGCCTCGGTTGCGGCATCGCGGGCGTGGCCGGCTCGGCCTTCACGATGATCGGCTCGACCGGGCCGACCTCGGGCCAGCTCTACATCGTCGACACCTTCCTGATCGTGGTCTTCGGCGGGGCGGCCTCCCTGCTCGGCACCATCGCCTCGGCGTTCTCGATCTCCCAGACCCAGTCGACGCTGGAATTCTTCCTCTCCGGCTCGATGGCCAAGGTGCTCACCCTGCTCGCGGTGGTCGGCATCCTGATGCTGCGGCCGCAGGGCCTGTTCACCCTCAAGGTCCGGCGCTGAGGATTTCGACGATGAAGAACCCCGTCCAGACCCTGACCAAGTCCGTCACCGTGAACGACAACCCGTTCATGAAGCCGATCGAGTGGCTGAGCCTGGCGGTGCTGGCTTTGGTGCTGCTCGTCGTGCTGCCGAGCCTGCTCGACGCCTTCCGGCTCAACCTGGTTGGCAAGTACCTCACCTACGCCTTCGTCGCCCTCGGCCTCGTCATCTGCTGGGGCTATGCCGGCATCCTGTCGCTCGGCCAGGGCTGCTTCTTCGGCCTCGGCGGCTACTGCATGGCGATGTACCTGAAGCTCGAGGCGTCCAGCGTCGAGAACACGAAGATCCAGTCGACGCCGGGCATTCCCGACTTCATGGACTGGAACCAGATCACGGCGCTGCCGTGGTTCTGGAAGCCGTTCCAGAGCCTGCCGCTGACCTTGATCCTCGTCGTCGCGGTGCCGGTGCTGTTCGCCTTCGTGATCTCGGCGGCGATGTTCAAGCGCCGGGTCGGCGGCACCTACTTCGCCATCATCACCCAGGCGATCGCCGCGATCCTGACGATCCTGATCGTCGGGCAGCAGGGCTACACCGGCGGCATCAACGGCATCACCGACCTGCGCACGCTGCACGGCTGGGACATCCGCACCGACGGCGCCCACACCATCCTCTACTTCGTCAACGGCGGCCTGCTGATCGGCTGCATCCTGATCGCGCAGTTCGTGAAGAAGTCGAAGCTCGGGCGCATCCTGGTCGCGATGCGGGACAAGGAGGACCGGGTGCGGTTCTCCGGCTACTCGGTTGCCGGGTTCAAGGTCTTCGCCTTCTGCCTCGCCGCCGCCTTCGCGGCGATCGGCGGCGCGATGTTCACCCTCCAGGTCGGGTTCATGTCGCCGTCCTTCGTCGGCATCGTGCCCTCGATCGAGATGGTGATCTACGCCGCCGTCGGCGGGCGGATGTCGCTGTTCGGCGCGGTCTGGGGCACGCTGCTCGTCAACTGGGCCAAGACCAGCTTCTCGGAATCCTTCCCCGACCTGTGGCTGTTCGGCCTCGGCGCGCTGTTCATCGCCGTGGTGCTGGCCTTCCCGAACGGTCTCGCCGGCATCTGGCGCGAGCACGTCGAGCCGCGCCTGACGCGCCGGGTGAAGGGTCTGCGCGCCCCGCCCCCCGCGATCGTCCCCCACGGCGCACCGGCCGAGTGAGAACAGCATGAACGCCGCGATCCTCCCGGGCTCCGTCATCGGCGCCAACCCGAACGCCCCCGAATACCTGCTGGCGGTCGACGCGCTCACCGTCTCCTTCGACGGGTTCAAGGCGGTCAACGACGTCTCGTTCTACGTCGACCCCAACGAGATCCGGGTGATCATCGGCCCGAACGGCGCCGGCAAGACCACGGTGCTCGACCTGATCTGCGGGCGCACCCGCGCCAGCGCCGGGTCGATCAAGTACAAGGGCCAGGAGCTGACCAAGCTCACCGAGAGCGCGATCGTCCAGGCCGGCGTCGGGCGCAAGTTCCAGACCCCGTCGATCTACGACGACCTGACCGTGTTCGAGAACCTGGAGATCTCGTTCCCGCGCGGGCGCTCGGTGTTCGGGGCGCTGACCTTCAAGCGCGACGCGCAGGTCCGTGAGCGCATCCACGAGATCGCCGAGACGATCTTCCTGAAGGACCAGCTGCTGGAGCGGGCCGAGTTCCTCAGCCACGGCCAGAAGCAGTGGCTCGAGATCGGCATGCTGCTGATCCAGGACCCGGAGCTGCTGATGCTCGACGAGCCGGTGGCCGGGATGAGCGTCGGCGAGCGCATCAAGACCGCCGAGCTGCTGAACCAGATCATCGTCGGCCGCTCGGTGCTGGTGATCGAGCACGACATGAAGTTCGTCGAGGACATCGCCCACCGGGTCACCGTGCTGCACCAGGGCAAGGTCCTGTCGGAGGGCTCGATGGAGCGGGTCAAGAACGATCCGAAGGTCATCGAAGTGTATCTGGGACACTGAGCATCATGCTGCAGACCGCGCATCCCCCCCTGGCCAAGGCCCCTCCGCTCACCACGCTCCCCTCGGCGGCGCCGATCTTAAGCGTCGAGGACCTGCACGCCGCCTACGGCCAGAGCGAGGTGCTGCACGGGCTGAACTTCCAGGTCGCGCCCGGCGAGATCGTCGCGGTGATGGGCCGCAACGGCATGGGCAAGACCACGCTGATGAAGACCCTGATGGGGATCGTGCCGGTGAAGGCCGGCTCGATCCGCGTCGACGGCACCGAGATCGGTGCCCTCAAGAGCCACGCCCGGGTCGCCAAGGGTCTCGCCTACGTGCCGCAGGGCCGGATGATCTTCTCGACCATGACGGTGCAGGAGAACATCGAGACCGGGCTCACCGTCACCGGCGCCCGCAAGGTGCCGCAGGACCTCTACGAAATGTTCCCGGTGCTGCTCGAGATGAAGGGACGGCGCGGCGGCAATCTGTCGGGCGGCCAGCAGCAGCAGCTCGCCATCGCCCGCGCGCTCGCAAGCAAGCCGAAGGTGCTGCTCCTCGACGAGCCGACCGAGGGCATCCAGCCGTCGATCATCCGCGAGATGGGCCGGACCCTGAAGAAGATCCGCGACGCGCGCGGCCTGTCGATCGTCGTCTCCGAGCAGGTCCTGAGCTTCGCCCTCGACGTCGCCGACCGGGTGCTCGTCATGGAGAACGGCGAGATCGTCCACGAATCGCTGCGCGCCGACATCGACGAGGCCCAGGTCGCCCGCTTCCTCTCGGTCTGAACGAGGACATCATGGCCGATTACGAGATCTTCGAGCTCGGCGACCACGTTCTCCAATGCGGCAAGACCCTGCGCAACGCCAAGCTCGCGTTCAAGACCTTCGGCACGCTGAACGCGGCGCGCGACAACGCCATCGTCTACCCGACCTGGTATTCCGGCCAGCACACCGAGAACGAGTGGCTGATCGGGCCGGGCAAGGCGCTCGACCCCGAGAAGTACTTCATCATCATCCCGAACATGTTCGGCAACGGGCTCTCGTCCTCGCCGAGCAACACGCCGGCCCCCTGGAACGGGCCGCGCTTCCCGAACGTCACCGCCTACGACAACGTCCGCGCGCAGCACCGGCTCGTCACCGAGCATTTCGGCATCGATAAGCTGGTGCTGGTGACCGGGTGGTCGATGGGAGCGCTCCAGACCTACCATTGGGGCGCGCTCTATCCCGACATGGTCCCGCGCATCCTGCCGTTTCAGGGCTCGGCCAAGTGCTCGCGGCACAACTTCGTCTTCCTCGAAGGCGCCAAGGCCGCGCTCCAGGCCGACGCCGCCTTCGCCGAGGGCTGGTACGCGAGCCCGCCGAACAAGGGGCTGCGCGCCTTCGGCCGGGTCTATGCCGGCTGGGGCCTGTCGCAGACCTTCTACCGGATCGAGGCCGACAAGACCCACATGGGCTACGCCTCGCTCGAGGACTTCCTCGTCGGGTTCTGGGAGGGGCTGTTCTACACGCGCGACGCCAACGACCTGCTCGCGATGCTGTGGACCTGGCAGAACGGCGACATCGGCGCCAACGACACCTTCCACGGGGACACCAAGGCGGCGCTTCGCGCGATCACCGCCAAGGCGATCCTGATGCCGGCCTCGACCGACCTGTACTTCCCGCCCGAGGACAACCGCATCGAGGCGGAGTCGATGCCGAACGCGGAGCTGCGCGTCATCGACACCTGGTGGGGCCACTTCGCCGGCGGCCCCGGCACCAGCCCCGACGACATCAAGACCCTCGACGACGCGCTCAAAGAGCTGCTCGCGAGATGAACGGTTTCGGCCGGTGCGCCGGCCGGGCGGGGATGCGCCAAGCCCCGGATTTTCGAACAACAGGGAGCACAGTCGAGACATGCCCGAGACGCTGATCAAGGTCGACCTGACGCAATCGGCCTACGACAACGACATGGTGCACAACCGCTGGCACCCGGACATCCCGATGGTCGCGACGGTGAAGCCCGGCGACGACTTCATCGTCGAGACCTACGACTGGACCGGCGGCTTCATCAAGAACAATGATTCCGCCGACGACGTGCGCGACATCGACCTGTCGATCGTCCACTTCCTCTCCGGCCCGATCGGCGTCGAGGGCGCCGAGCCCGGCGACCTGCTCGTGGTCGACCTCCTCGACATCGGCGCCAAGCCCGAGAGCCAGTGGGGCTTCAACGGCTTCTTCTCGAAGAACAACGGCGGCGGCTTCCTCGACGAGCACTTCCCCCAGGCGCAGAAGTCGATCTGGGACTTCGAGGGCATGTTCACCAAGTCGCGTCACATCCCCGGCGTGCGCTTCCCCGGCCTGATCCACCCGGGGCTGATCGGCTGCCTGCCCGACCCGAAGATGCTGGAGACCTGGAACACCCGCGAGAAGGCGCTGTTCGACACCGACCCGAACCGCGTGCCGGCGCTGGCCACCCTGCCCTTCGCGCCGACCGCCCACATGGGCCGGCTCAAAGGCGAGGCGAAGGACAAGGCGGCGGCCGCCGGCGCCCGCACGGTGCCGGGGCGCGAGCACGGCGGCAATTGCGACATCAAGGACCTGTCGCGCGGCTCGAAGATCTACTTCCCGGTCTACGTGCCCGGCGCCGGCCTCTCGATGGGCGACCTGCACTTCAGCCAGGGCGACGGCGAGATCACCTTCTGCGGCGCGATCGAGATGGCGGGCTGGGTCCACCTCAAGGTCAGCCTGATCAAGGACGGCATGGCCAAGTACGGGATCAAGAACCCGATCTTCAAGCCGTCGCCGATCACCCCGAAGTTCGACGACCACCTGATCTTCGAGGGCGTCTCGGTCGACGAGCACGGCAAGCAGCATTACCTCGACGTGACGGTGGCCTACCGCCAGGCCTGCCTCAACGCGATCGAGTACCTGAAGAAGTTCGGCTACTCGGGCGCGCAGGCCTACTCGATCCTCGGCACCGCGCCGGTCCAGGGCCACATCTCCGGCGTCGTCGACATCCCGAACGCCTGCGCGACCTTGTGGATTCCGACCAAGATCTTCGAGTTCGACATCAATCCCACTGCTGCCGGGCCGACGAAGTTCCTCGACGGCTCGATCCAGATGCCGCTCTCGCCGGATCTGTAGTCTTCGGGTCTGCCGCGCCTTCCGGGCGGCAGACCGCGTGCACCCTGCCTGAAAGCGCTCGAATGCCCGTCTACGATTACGCTTGCGAGGCCTGCGGGCCGTTCACGGTGCTGCGCCCGATGGCGCAGTTCAGGGACCCGCACGACTGTCCCGATTGCGGGGCGGCGTGCGGGCGCGCCTTCCTCACCGCGCCGAACCTCGCCTCCATGGATGCGGGCCGGCGCAAGGCCTTCGCCACCAACGAGCGCAGCGCGCACGCGCCCCGCAAGTCGTCCGCGCACGGGGCCGGCTGCGGCTGCTGCAGCGGGACCAAGGCGAAGTCCAACCCCACGGCCGCCAAGAGCTTTCCGAACGCGCGGCCGTGGATGATCAGCCACTAAGCTGCAGCTCACCCTCCCCCTCTCGCGGGGGAGGCAAGAACCCAAGCCAGGAGGAACCCACGCCATGATGCACGGAGACATCTCGTCCAGCGCCGACAGCGTCGGCGTCGCGGTGGTGAACTACAAGATGCCCCGCCTCCACACCAAGGCCGAGGTCTTGGAGAACGCGAGCAAGATCGGCGACATGATCGTCGGGATGAAGGCCGGCCTGCCGGGCCTCGACCTGGTGATCTTCCCCGAATACTCGACCCACGGGATCATGTACGACGCGGGCGAGATGTACGAGACCGCCTCCACCGTGCCGGGGGCGGAGACCGAGATCTTCGCCGCCGCCTGCCGGAAGGCCAAGGTCTGGGGCGTGTTCTCGCTCACCGGCGAGCGCCACGAGGAGCACCCGAACAAGGCGCCCTACAACACGCTCATCCTGATGAACGACCAGGGCGAGATCGTGCAGAAGTACCGCAAGATCATGCCCTGGACGCCGATCGAGGGCTGGTACCCGGGCGACCGCACCTACGTCTCGGAGGGGCCGAAGGGCCTGATGATCAGCCTGATCATCTGCGACGACGGCAACTATCCCGAGATCTGGCGCGACTGCGCGATGCGCGGGGCCGAGCTCATCATCCGCTGCCAGGGCTACATGTACCCGGCCAAGGAGCAGCAGATCCTGATGTCGAAGGCGATGGCCTTCGCCAACAACACCTATGTGGCGGTGGCCAACGCGGCCGGCTTCGACGGGGTCTACAGCTACTTCGGCCACTCCGCGATCGTCGGCTTCGACGGGCGCACCCTCGGCGAGTGCGGCGAGGAGGAGATGGGCATCCAGTACGCGGCGCTGTCGAAGTTCCTGATCCGCGACTTCCGTGCGCACGGGCAGTCGGAGAACCACCTCTTCAAGCTGCTGCACCGCGGCTACACCGGGATGATCAACTCGAAGGAGAACCGGCACGGGCTGTCGGAATGCCCCTACGACTTCTACCGCCGCTGGATCGAGGACCCCGACGCCACCCGCGACGCGGTGCGCGCCATCACCCGGCAGGGCGTCGGCACCGAGGAATGCCCGATCGACGGCATCCCCTTCGTCGGCAAGGGCGAGGGTCCGCCGGACCCGCGCTGAGACGCGGCCCACCGCGCGGTTCCGCCGGCCCGGGAGGCCGGGCGGGGCCGCGCGGGTGACAGGACGTCGTCCCTATCGGAACGGCCCATCGCCCGACACGTTGACCGGCGCTTGCCTAGCGCACATCAGGTCGGAACAGGGGCGGATCGGGAAGATCATGAACGGTGAGTCGAAGCCGGCCGGTGCGGGCGGTCAGGACAGCGAGCCGGGAGCGCCCATGGTCAGCGCGGAGTTCCGGCGCTTTGCCGACGACGTTCCGCTGATGATGTGGCGCTCGGACCATCTCGGCCACGCGATCCATCACAACGAATGCTGGCTCCAGTTCACCGGGCGGCCGCTGGAGGAGGAGCTCGGCGCCGGCTGGCGCACGGGGCTCCACCCGGACGACTTCGAGCGCCACGCGCGCATCGTCTCGGCCGCGTTCACGGCGCGGGAGCCGTTCACCGTGGAGTTCCGCCTGCGGCGCCACGACGGGGCCTATCGCTGGCTGCTCGACACCGCCCGGCCGCTGACCGAGGACGGCGAGTTCCGCGGCTATCTCGGCTCGTGCTTCGACATCACCGACCGCAAGCATGCCGAGGTGCATATCGAGGAGGCGCTGCAGGAGAAGGAGACCCTGCTCGCCGAGGTCTACCACCGGGTCCGCAACAACCTCCAGGTGATGGTCAGCCTGATCGGGCTCTACGGCCGCGCGGCGCCCGAGCCCTGCCGCGGCAGCTTCGAGGCGCTGGGCCAGCGGGTGCGGGCGATCGCGCTGGTGCAGCAGCACCTGCACGAGGCGCCGCACATCGCCTCGATCGACCTGCGCGACTACCTGCACCGGCTCGCCTCCGGCCTCGGCCAGCTGCGCCGGGCCGGCCGCATCGGCGTCCATCTCGGCGGCGCCGGCACCAGCCTGGTCGAGCCGCGCACCGCCAACGCCCTCGGCATGATCGTCGCCGAGATCGTCGCCGAATGCCTCGACGCCACCGCCGAGAGCGTCGCCTGCGCGATCGCTATCGACATCGACGCGGCCCCCGGTGCGCCGGTGCGTCTCTCGATCGTCTCCGGCGCCGGCGACCAGGCGGAGTCGGGTCGGCCGAACATCCCGAAGCTCGGGCCGCGGCTGATCGCGGCCTACGCCGCCCAGGCCGAGATCGCGGTCACCGGCGTCGCGACCGCCGAGGATCCGCTGCGGCTGCAGTTGCCGGAGGCGCGGGTCGAGGACCCGGCCTGAGCGGGCGTCGCGATTCGCATCGGCCGGGGCGGCGACCTATATCCGGGATATCCCGCGCCCCCCGACACGAAACCGGCCGAGCATGCTGCCTCCGATCAAGACCATCGTCGAGAACTTCGAATTCATCGACGACTGGGAAGAACGCTACCGCTACCTGATCGAGCTCGGCCGCACCCTGCCGCCGGCCGACCCGGCCCTGCATGCCGAGTCGAACAAGGTGCTCGGCTGCGCCAGCCAGGTCTGGATCGACCTGAACGTCGACGCCTCGGGCGACGTGCCGCGCCTGCACCTGCGCGGCGACAGCGACGCCCACATCGTGCGCGGCCTCGTCGCGCTGATGGTGGCGCTGTTCAACGGCAAGACCCCGCGCGAGGCGGCCGACACCGACGCCTTCGCGCTCTACACCAAGCTCGGCCTCGGCGAGCACCTGACGCCGCAGCGCTCGAACGGGGTCCGCGCCATGGCGGACCGCATCCATCGCGACGCGGTCCGCCTCGCCGCCTGAGCGCGCGGGGCTTACGCCCGGTCCCGCCACAGCCGCATCCGGGCGTGGTCGGGCCCGACCGCCTCGCGCTGCAGTCCGTAATGCTCGGCGAGGCGCCCGAGGGCGATCTTCGCCACCACCTTGGCGGAGCGCGCCGGCCAGCGGCGCTCCTCCTCGATCCGCTCGAGCCCCTTCACGTAGCCGCACAGGTCGATCAGCAGGCCCGACAAGTCGTGGCCGACCGCGGCCATCGCCCGCTCCACCCGGGCACGGGCCGCCATCATCGCATCCGAGGCGCCGGCGGCGTCGCGCGGGCCGGAACCGTCGACGCGGATCGCGCTCCAGTCGATGCCCATTCGTGGCATCATCAGGCCCGTGGTGATGTCGCGGCGCAGGCGCTCGCCGGCCTCGAACGAGGCCCGGTCGAGGAGGGGCGCCCCGTCCCGGCCGCGCCGCCGCACCATCCAGGCGATCGGGCTCTCGGCGGCGTCGCGCAGGCGTCGCTCCGCCCCCTCGCCCTCCACCACGAGGTCGAGATGCTGGCCGCGGAACGCTTCGCCGGCCGGGGCGTCGCCCCGCCTGAGGCGGGCACGGC
>NZ_VRVH01000078.1:0-17899 GCF_008040095.1 Methylobacterium sp. WL6
CACCCGCGCCTGCGCCCGGCCCAGACCAACATCGTCCTGCCCGCGGCCGCGCAGGCGCGGGTGCGCCCGGCGATGCCGATCCCCGAAGAGCGCCGCCGCGTCCGGCAGGTCTACCCGGCCTATACCGAGATGCGGTGACATCGCCGGGCGCGGGCGTCAGGCGTCGGCGCGCGGATCGAGCGCGTCGGCCAGCCCGTCGCCGAGCCGGTTGAGCGCGACCAGCGTCGCGACCAGGAACGCCGCCGGCCCGGCGAGCATATGGGGGGCGGATTCGAGGCTGCGCGCGCCCTCCGCGATCAGCACGCCCCAGCTCGTCGCCGGCTCCTGAACCCCGAGGCCGAGGAACGACAGGAAGCTTTCCAGCAGGATCACCCGCGGCACCAGCAGGGTGGCGGCTACCGTCACCGGCCCGAGGGTGTTGGGCACGATGTGCCGGCGCAGGATGGTCGCGGCCGAGAGCCCCAGCGCCTCGGCCGCGCGGACGAAGTCGCGGCGGCGCAGCGCCAGCGTCTGGGCGCGGACGATGCGGGCCATGTCGAGCCATTCCACGGCGCCGATCGCGATCAGGATCAGCACGAGGCTCGCGCGGAAGAACACCACCAGCACGATCACGAAGAACACGAACGGCAGGGCATAGAGGATGTCGACGACGCGCATCATCGCGGCGTCGACGGCCCCGCCGGCGAAGCCCGCCACAGCGCCGTAGACGATGCCGACGCCGAGGGCGACCAGCGTCGCGGTGAGCCCGATCAGCAGCGAGACGCGGCCGGCCACGAGGCTGCGGCTGAGCAGGTCGCGCCCGTGCACGTCGGTGCCGAGGAGGAAGTGCAGCCTGCGGACCGGCACCGCGACGGTGAGGCGCCGCCCCTCGTCGTCGCGGGTGACGATGCGCGGCTCGCCGAACAGGTCGGAGCGCGGCAGGTAGACGAGGCCGCGCGCGTCGATGGGCGCCTCCGAGGCCAGCACGAGGCGGAGCACGCCGTCTGCCATCTCGGCCTGCGCGACCGCGGCGCGGATGCGGAAGGCGAGGCGATCGAGCGCCGGCCTCAGATGATCCGCGTCGGGCTGCGCCGCGAAGCCGGGGGGAAGCTGGCGCAGGTCGGGGTAGGTCCGCTCCGGCGCATGGCCGGTAAGGAAAGGGCCGACGAGGCAGGCGAGCGTCAGCAGGACAAGCACGGCGAAGGCCGCCGTCGCGCCGCGATGGCGCGAGAGCCGCAGCAGCGCGCGGCGCGTCGGCGGCAGGCGCGGGGGTA
This sequence comes from Methylobacterium sp. WL6, assembly GCF_008040095.1. Classification (NCBI taxonomy): domain Bacteria; kingdom Pseudomonadati; phylum Pseudomonadota; class Alphaproteobacteria; order Hyphomicrobiales; family Methylobacteriaceae; genus Methylobacterium; species Methylobacterium sp. WL6. The sequence goes on from NZ_VRVH01000078.1 coordinate 1,254, forward strand.
GGCTCACGCGTGCAGCCGCAGGCGCGGGTCGAGCCACGCGGAGACGAGGTCGGCGACGAGGTTGAGGGCGACGACGAGGACCGCCACCAGCACCACCGTCCCCATCACCAGCGTGTAGTCGCGGTTCAGCGCGCCCTCGACGAAGTAGCGGCCGATCCCGGGCAGGCCGAAGATGGTCTCGATCACCACCGAGCCGGTGAGCAGGGCGGCCGAGAGCGGCCCGAGGATCGCGACGACCGGCAGCAGCGCGCCGCGCAGCGCGTGGCGGGCGACGCGCCAGGGCGGCAGGCCGAGGCTGCGCATCGTCCGCACGTGCTGCGCGCGCAGCGCCTCCGCCATCGCCGCGCGGGTGAGCCGGGCGATGCCCGCGGCCTGCGGCAGCGCCAGGGTGATCACCGGCAGCACGAGATGCGTCGGCGCGCCGCCCTCCCAGCCGCTCACCGGCAGCCAGCGCAGCGACAGGCCGAAGGCGATCTGCAGCAGCGGCGCGACGACGAAGCTCGGGACCGAGAGACCGAGGGAGGCGCCCGCCCCGACGAGGCGGTCGACCCATCCGCCGCGGCGGTAGGCCGCCAGCGCGCCGAGGCCGACCCCGAGGATCAGCGAGACGGCGAGCGCCAAGCCGCCCAGGATCATCGAGACCGGCAGGCCGCGGGCGAAAAGGTCCGCGACGGTGAGGTCGCGAAACGAGAAGGACGGCCCGAGGTCGCCCCGCGCCAGGGCGGCGAGGTAGCGCCCGAACTGCACCGCCAGCGGCTGGTCGAGCCCATAGACCCGCCGCAGGTTGTCCATGGCCGCCGGTGCCAGCGGCCGCTCCAGGTCGAACGGGCCGCCGGGCGCGAGCCGCATCAGGAAGAAGCTCGCCGCGATCACCACGAACAGGGTCGGGACCGCCTGCAGCAGCCGGCGCAGGACGTAGCCGGTCATGGGCGATCGGGGCGTCGGAGGCGACGATGCCGCGTCGGAGCGTTCACGCCCGTCGCGCTTCGCGATACCCGGCCCAGATCCCGATCCCGAGCGAGGCCGGCAGCGTGACGGCGAGGTTCGTGCCGTGATTGAGGTAGAGATCGCCGAAGAACAGCATCGCGAACACGAAGACCCCGAGCAGGATCGGGTGACGCCTGGAGCGGGCCGGGTCGGGCGCCGGCGGTGCGACGTCGTCCATGGAATGCTCCGCTGCCGATGGTCCCGCCCTGTATCGGTCTCCCGCCCCGGCGAGACAAGCGCCGGGGACACGTGCTCAGCCCACCAGCCGCAGAAACCGCGTCGGCGCGGCGTTGCGCAGGTTCGGCACGTAGCCGTGCAGGCGCGGCGAGATCAGGGCCTTCGAGCGCGTGTGCATCACCGGGATCCAGGGCAGGTCGCGCATCGCGAGGCTCTCGGCGCGGGACAGCAGGTCGGCGCGGGCGGCGAGGTCGCGCTCGGCGGCGGCCTCGGCCAGGAGGGCGTCGTACGCGGGGTTCGACCAGTGGCCGGGATTCATGCCGTCGTTGCCGGTGGTGAGCAGGAACAGGAAGTTCTGCGGGTCCGAGTAGTCGGCGATCCAGGACATGCGGGCGACGTCGAAGTCGCCGCCGTCGCGCAGGTAGGCGAAGTGGGTCTTGGCGTCGGTGTAGACGAACCGGGTCTCGATCCCGAGGCCGCGCCACATCTCGGCGACGGCGACGGCGGTGTTGCGGTTGTTGTCGCTGGTGTTGAAGCGGTACTCGACGCGCAGCGGCCGATCCGGCCCGAAGCCCGCTTCCGTGAGCAGGCGCCTCGCCGTGTCCTCGTTGTCGATGGGGAGGCGGGTGCGCCCCTCGGTCTCCGGCGGCGTCCGGTAGTTGTCGAGGCCGGGCGGGCACAGCGAGTAGGCCGGGCTCATGGTGCCGCCCCACAACGCCGCGGCGAGGTATTCGCGGTCGAGCGCCAGCGAGAGGGCGCGGCGGACGCGGACGTCGTCGAAGGGCGGCTTGCGCGTGTTCACCGCCAGGGCGTAGAGCCCGAGCGAGGGTCCCAGCACCACCTGATCGCCGAAGCGGCGGCGGAGCGACGCCATCTGGTCGCCCGGCAGGTCGGCCAGCGAATCGAGCTCGCCCGCATCGTAGCGGCGCACCGCGCTCGAGAGGTCCGGCGTCGGCACGAAGGCGACCTGCGCGATCGCGACCTCGGCCGCCGCGTGGAAATGCGGGTTGCGCCTGAGCACGATGCGGTCGTTCGGCACCGAATCCGCCAGGGCATAGGGGCCGTTCGAGACCAGGTTGCCCGGCCGGGTGAAGCCGTCGCCGAAGCGCTCGACCGAGGGGCGGTGCACCGGCAGCGCGGTCTGGTGCGTCAGCAATTCGAGGAGGTAGGGGGTTGGCGCCTCCAGCGCGATCGTCAGCGTGCGCGGGTCCGGCGCCGCGACCCCGAGCGCCGTCGCCGGCATCGTGCCGCGGTTGATAGCGGCCGCGTTGCGGATCGGAAACAGCACCTCGGCGTACTTCGCCGCCGTCTCCGGCGCGAGGATGCGGCGCAGGGAATAGACGAAGGCCTCGGCCTCGACCGGATCGCCGTTCGACCAGCGCCCGCCTTCGCGCAGGGTGAAGGTGTAGGTCAGCGCATCGTCCGAGATGCGCCAGGATTCCGCCGCGCCGGGGACGATGGCGCCGCGATTGTCGTAGGTGAGAAGGCCGTCGTAGAGGTCGCGCAGGATGTGCGCCTCGGCCACCGTCGAGGAGCGATGCGGATCGAGGGTCTCGGGATCGGCGTCGTTGCCGCGCCGATACGTGGCCTCCGGCGCCGCTCCGGCCCCGCCGGCCGAGCCCGCGAGCAGCAGGGCGCCGGCGCCGATCAGCCAGCCACGGCGCGGCAGGCGCATCGGCTCAGGCGCCGGTCTCGGGCACGAGCCCGGCGGCCTCGATGCCGGCGACCGCGCAGATCTCGTCGTTGTCCGAGGTGTCGCCGGAGATGCCGACGGCGCCGAGAAGGCGCCCGTCGGCCGCACGGACCAGCACGCCGCCCGGGACCGGCACCAGGGCCGCCGGCCCGACAACGTGGCTCACCGCGGCGACGAAGTAGGGCTGCGCCTCGGCGCGGGCGTGGATCGCCCGCGAGCCGAGGCCGAGCGCGAGCGCGCCGTTGGCCTTGCCCATCGCGATCTCGGCGCGGCGGAGCGAGGTGCCGTCCTCCGCCTGGACACATTTTAGAGAACCGCGATCGTCATATACAACCACCGCAAGCGGCTTCAGGCCGCGCGTTCGCGCCGTCTCCAGGGCGGTGGCGACGATGGTGCGGGCGGCCTCGAGCGTCAGGTCGATCATCGGAACCGAGGGGGATCTTGGGGGGGACGGACGGCCGCGCGGACGGTCCGCGACGGCCAGGGATCAGGACAGGGAGGCGATCGACGGTGCGTCGCGCGATCATCCATATCGGAATGCCCCGGACGGGGTCCACATCGCTGCAGCAGGTGCTGGCCAACCTGCGGCCGCGGCTGGCGGAAGCCGGCCTGCTCTACCCGGACCTCGCACCCGAAGGCGCCCAGCCCGGGTCCGACGTCAATCACCAGGGATTGGGCGAGGCGCTCGACGGGCGGCGGCCGAAGGCGGAGCGCCGCGCGATGCTTGCGCGCCTCGATCGCGTCCTGTCCGCGACGGACGCCGACACGGTGATCCTGTCCTACGAGGACTTCTCGGTGCAGCGGCCGAGCTTCGGCGTGCCCCGGACGCTGTCCGAGGCGTTCGCCCGCCGGGGCTTCGCGATGGAGGTCGTGATGGCGGTCAAGCCGCCGTTCGAGTTCCTGAACTCCGCCTACGCCCACCGCGCGCAACTGGTGAAGGAGCCGCGCAGCTTCCGCGAATACGCCCGTGCGAACCGCCGCTCCGGGCGGCTCGACTATCGCGCGCTGATCGCGCCCTGGGCGCGGGCGACGGACGGCGCCGTCACCGCCGTGCCGCTGCGCGACGCGCGCTCCGACGCGACGCTGGTCGAGCGGTTCGTCGCCGCGCTCGGGCTGACCGCGCGGCTCGCGCCGATGATGGACGCCGACGCCCTGCGGACCGTGATCAACCGCAGTTCCGGGCCGCTCGCCGTCGAGGCCTCGCGCCGCCTGCGGCACCTCCGGGTCCACCGCCAGGTGGAGGGCCACCCGCGCCGGATCGGCCACGTCCTCGACCAGGCGGCGTGGTCGCGCGGTCTCGATCCGGAGCCGTTCCGCGGCGACGCTCCGGACCTCGCCGAGGAGATCGCCGACCGCTTCGCCGCCACCTGCGCGCGCTTCGCCGACCTCGCCTGGGGCCTGCCGTGGGATCGCGTCGTCGCCGCGGCGCCCGCACGGGCGCCGAACGAGTGGGCCGGGCGGCCGATCCCGCCGGAGACCGAGGCGCAGATCGCGCTCCTAATGCGCGAGACGATGCGCCGCTTCGATTTCCGCAGGCCTCCGGCGTGGCGCCGGATCCCGGCCGAGTGCGCCGAGAGCGCCGCGTTGGGCGCGGCGCGCCTGATTGGCTTCGAATCACGCTGGCGCGTCAGCTGAGCGGCCCCTGTGCGAAGGGCCGTCGCGGGCTAGTTCCGGCGGCGACCCGTCCGCAGGAGACCCGACGATGGCCGAGACCGCCAGACCGCACGTGATCTGCCACATGACCAGCTCCGTCGACGGGCGGATCAAGACCCGCCGCTGGGGGATCGACGCCGACGGCCATTACGAGACGGTGCACGCGCGCCTCGACGGCGATGCCTGGATGTGCGGCCGCGTCACCATGCAGGGCTACGCCGACAGCGCCACGCCGCTCGCCGCCCCGCCCGCCGATGACGGCCCGGTGCCGCGCGAGGACCACGTCGCCCGGCACGACGCGTCCGGCTACGCGGTGGCCCTCGACGCGAAGGGTCGCCTCGACTGGGGCGCGCGGAACGAGATCACCGGCGATCACGTGGTGGTGGTCCTGACCGAGGCCGTCCCCGACGCGCATCTGAGACGCCTGCGGGCGGGCGGGCAATCCTACCTGTTCGCCGGCACCGAGACGATCGACTTCGCGCTGGCGGTGGAGAAGCTCGGCCGCCTGTTCGGCATCGCCCGCCTCCTGGTCGAGGGCGGCGGCGGCCTCAACGGCTCGATGCTGCGGGCCGGCGTGATCGACGAGCTCAGCCTGCTGCTCGCCCCGGCCGTCGACGGCCTTCGCGGCACGCCCGCGGTGTTCGACGTCGACGGCACCGAGGCCGACTCGCTCGGGGCCAAGCGCCGGCTCGAGCTGAGATCCTGCGAGACCCTGTCCGGCGGGGTGGTCTGGCTCCGCTATCGCGTCGCCGCGGCCTGAGCGGTCAGGCGAGGCCGGCGAAGAACCCGTCGAAGAGCCCCGTCACCGTCGCCGGATCCTCGAAATGCGGGAAGGCCCCGGTCGGCAGGGCCCGGATCGTCCAGTTCGGCCGGGCGGCGAAGCGCGGCGCGTCGCGGAAGTCGACGAAGTCGCCGCGGCTGCCGTGGAGCATCAGCACCGGGAGCGTCAGCGCCTCGTAGAGCGTGGTGGCGTCGGTCGGGAACAGGTGGCCGGCCACGAAGCAGTAGGGCGCGTGCCGCGCCCCGGGCTGGTGGGCCGAGCGGTAGTCGTAGGCGAACAGCCCCTCGTCGATCCGCTTCGAGCCGAAGGTCTTCTGCAGGAAGAAGCGCATGCTCGGGCGGCTGACGAGGAGGGCGAACAGCGCCGGCCCGAGGAGGCGCGAATCGACGATCGCACGGACGCGCGGGCTGCCGCGGTCGCCGCCCGCCGACCCGCGCCCGGAGAGGCGCCGGTCGAACCCGGTCGGGCTGATCAGGCCGATCGCACGATAGGCCTCCGGCCGCTCGACCACGGCGCGGGCGAGGTAGGAGGCCGAGAGCGAGAGCGCGATCGCGTCGATGCGGACGCCGGCGTGCCGGCGCGCGATCGCGTCGGCGACGGCGTGGATCGCGTCCACCATCACCCGCGGGTTGTAGAGCCTGCGCGAACGTTCGGAGAAGCCGAAGCCCGGCAGATCGAGGGCGTAGACCGGGCGCCGCCCCTGCGCATGCAGGTAGAGCGGGCGGACCTCGTAGGCGTTGGCGGCGGCGTTGATCGAGTGGATCAGCAGCAGCGGCACCCCTTCGGCCTCGGCCGAGCCGTAGACGCTCACCCGGCCGGCCGCCGTGTCGATCACCTCCCGCCGCCCGGGAAGGGCAGGGGGTAAGCCGTCGGGGCTCGTCGCCATCGCCTTGCGCCTCGTCTCGGGACGGATCGGTCGTCGCGACAACGGGATGAGCGGGCGGAACGTTGCCTGGCGCCGCCTGGTGCCTCGCCGTCGCATCGCGCCCGCGGCGCCGCACCCGGCAGCCGTTGACAGGGGGGCGGCGGTGTCGCGATCGTCCCCGGCCGAGGGGTGCCGGGTTCGTGGAACGCCGGATGCGCCGGCGACGCGAGGGAGTGACGGACCATGGCTCAGGCGGAGATCGGCGCGATCGAGCGCGCCACCCTGCGCACGGTGACGTGGCGCATCCTGCCGTTCCTGATGCTGGCCTACTTCGTCGCCTTCGTCGACCGGGTGAACGCGGGCTTCGCCGCCCTGCAGATGAACCAGGACATCGGCCTGTCGCCGGCGCAGTTCGGCCTCGGCGGCGGCCTGTTCTACGTGTCCTACGTGCTGTGCGAGGTGCCGAGCAACGTCGCGATGGAGCGCTTCGGCGCCCGCATCTGGCTCGCGCGGATCATGATCACCTGGGGGCTCGTCTCGGCCGGGATGGCCTTCGTCGTGGGCCCGGTCTCGTTCTACGCGGTGCGCCTGCTGCTCGGGGCGGCCGAGGCCGGGTTCTTCCCCGGCGTGATCCTCTACCTGACCTACTGGTACCCGCGCGCCTATCGCGGGCGGATCGTGGCGATCTTCATGGTCGCGATCCCGATCTCGAGCTTCCTCGGGTCGCCGCTCTCGGCCTGGCTGCTCGGCACCGACGGGATGCTCGGCTTCCGCGGCTGGCAGTGGCTGTTCCTGATCGAGGCGGTGCCGGCGGTGCTGCTCGGCATCCTCGCCTTCGTCCTGCTGCCGGACGGCCCCGCCCGCGCGAGCTGGTTGACGCCGCAGCAGCGCGCCTGGCTCACCGAGCGCCTGGCGGACGACCGGGCCTCGGTGGTGGAGGGCGCGGGGAGGCCCGCCGGCCACCTCTCGCTGCGGCAGGTGATGACCAACCGCTACGTGCTCGCCGCCTCGCTGATCTACGCCGGCGCCTCCGGGGCGAGCCAGTGCCTGTCGCTGTGGCAACCGCAGATCATCAAGTCCTTCGGCCTGACCAACCTCGAGACCGGGCTGCTGAACGCGATCCCCTTCGGCATCGCCTCGATGCTGATGATCGTCTGGGGGCGGTCCTCGGACAGGCGGCGCGAGCGCGTCTGGCACACCGCGCTGCCGCTCGGGCTGCTGGCCGCCAGCCTCGCCGCGTCCGTGCTGACGAGCCAGCTCTGGCCGACGATCCTGATCCTGTGCCTCGCCATCACCGCGACCTACACCGTGAAGGGCCCGTTCTGGGCGCTCTCGACCGAATGGCTCTCGGCGGGCGCAGCCGCGGCCGGCATCGCCCAGATCAACGCCATCGGCAACATCGGCGGGTTCCTCGGCACCTACCTCCTCGGCGTCATCAAGGACGCGACGGGAAGCTACCCGCTGGGGCTGATGCCGCTGGTGATCCTCTCCGCCATCGGCTGCGCCCTGGTGCTGGGGCTCGGAAAGGCGAAGTCGCCGGCGCCCGCGCCGGCGCGGGCCTGAGGCCACCGGGAGAGGGGACCGGCGCCTTACCTAGTTCAGGGCATGGCCCGCGTGACCGCCCCTGCCGATGTCGACGCCGCGACAGCCACTGGCCCCTCCCATCGGTCCCGAACCGATGCGAACGCCCGCACGACCGGCAGCACCGCCTTCGCGAGCCGGATCTGGCCGGGCAGTCGCGGGACGCTCAGCGGCGCGTGCTTCAGCTTCGGGCTGGCGCGCTCGGCCTCCGCGACGACCTGGCCGACAAGGGGGAGGGCGGCGATCCGCGCCGCCTCGTCCGCCGGGATGCCGAGGCGGCGCGCCCAGGCCGTGCTCGCCCCGAGCCGGCCGGAGGCATGGAGCCGGCGCAGGCGGCGGCGCCAGAGGTAGCGATGGAGCGCGCGCGGCACCGGTTCGAGTCGCGCGTCGCAGAGCGCGCCGGGATCCTCGCAGCGGGAGCGGATGGTGTCGGCAACCCCGCCCGGCGCCCGGCCGGTGAGGCGGGCGGAGATGAACACCATCACCGCCGGGTCGTGGCGGACCCGGAACCCGTGCGCGAGGAGGCGGGCGACGAAGGCGCCGTCCTCGCCGAGGGCGATCTCCGGCATGCCGCCGACCCGGGCGTAGGCGTCGCGGCTGACGGCGAGCGTCGCGCCGATGGTGGTGCGGTGGCACGGCCACGGGTCGTTCGGATCGGGGTCGATCCGCGCCTCCGCCTCGGTCAGGAGCGCGCTGTAGGCGTCTTCCAGGCGTCCGCGGGCCGGGAGCGAGGGCGGCAGCAGGGCCGCCTCCTCGGGGATCAGCTCGACCCGGCCCGCGACCGCGTCGGCGCCGGCCGCGAGCGCGCGCAGGTTGGCGAAGACCCAGTCCGGCGGCACGCGGCTGTCGGCGTCGGTGGACAGGATGGTGCCGGCGCCGCCGAGCCAGCCGGCGGCCGCGTCCATCGCCTTGCGCCGGGCCCAGCCGGCATGGGCGCTGGCATATTCCATTTCGATCACCCGCACCGGCACGGAAAGCCGCGACACCAGCTCGGCGACGATGCGGGCGGTGTCGTCCGTGCAGTTGTTGAGGAAGAGCACGATGCCGAGGCGGCCCGGGGCCAAGCCCTGCTGCGCATCGAGGGCGTCAAGGCAGAAGCCGATGCGCTCGGCCTCGTTGCGCACGGGGATGGCGACGACCGTGTCCGGCCCACCGGCCGCCGGCGTCGTCGGCGCGATGGCATCGAGCACGACCGTATCAGGCATCATCCATCCTCGATCGCCGACGCTCTCCCGCACGGCGACGGTTCGTATCGTGGAACGTCGACATCCTGTCGCGGGCCGCGCCTGTACAGGGGCTGAAGGCCGATCAGGCCGCCGCCTCGATCTCCCCGCTCACCGAGAGCCATTCCTCCTCGGCGGCCCCGAGCGCCGCGACCGCGTCGGCGCGCATCTTCGCGATCTCGCCGGCCTTGGCCGCGTTCTGCAGGAAGGCGGTGCCGTCGCCGAGCGCCGCGTCGATCTTGGCGATGGCGGCGGTGAGCTTGTCCATGCGCGCCTCCAAGCCTTCGAGCCGCTTGCGCAAGGGGGCAAGCGCGGCGCGGCGCTCCACCGCCGAGCGCCGCGCCTCGGCCTGCTTGCCGCCCGAGGCGTCCTCGTCGCGGGCGGCGTCGCGCTCGGGACCGGCCAGCACGAGGCGCCGGTAATCGTCCATGTCGCCGTCGAAGGTTTTCACGGAGCCGTCGGCGACCAGCCAGAGCCGGTCGGCGCAGGCCTCGACCAGGAAGCGGTCGTGGCTAACCAGGATGACCGCGCCCTCGTAGTCGTTGATCGCCTCGACCAGCGCCTGCCGGCTCTCGATGTCGAGGTGGTTGGTCGGCTCGTCGAGGATCAGCAGGTGCGGCCCCTCGAAGGCGGCGAGCCCCATCAGCAGGCGGGCCTTCTCGCCGCCCGAGAGCTGCGAGACCGGCGTGTCCGCCTTGTTGGCGGGAAACCCGAGCCGGGCGGTGGCGGCGCGCACCCGCGCCTCGGGGGCGTCCGGCATCAGCGTGCGCAGGTGCGCCACCGCATTCTCGGCCGGGCGCAGCTCGTCGAGCTGATGCTGGGCGAAGTAGGCGACCTTCATCTTCGAGGAGCGGCGCAGCTCGCCGGACAGCGCGTCGAGCCGGCCGCCGATGAGCTTGCAGAAGGTCGATTTGCCGTTGCCGTTGGCGCCGAGCAGCGCGACGCGGTCGTCGGGGGCGAGGCTGAGGTTGAGGCCCGAGAGCACGATGCGGTCGGGGTAGCCGGCCACCACCCGCTCCATCGCCACGATCGGCGGCGAGAGCGGCTTCTCCGGGCTCGGCAGGTGGATCACCGGCACGTCGTCCTCGATCAGCCCGGCGATCGGCACCATCTTAGCGAGCTTCTTGACGCGCGACTGCGCTTGGCGCGCCTTCGTCGCCTTGGCCTTGAACCGGTCGATGAAGCTCTGGAGATGCGCCCGCTCGGCATCCTGCTTCACCTTGGCCTTGGCCTGCAGCATCCGCTTCTCGGAGAGCTGCTTGGCGAAGGAGGTGTAGCCGCCGCGGTAGATCGTCAGCTTGCCGCGGTCGAGGTGCAGGATGTGGTCGACCGACTCGTCGAGCAGGTCGCGGTCGTGAGAGATGATGATCGCGGTGCGGGGATAGCGCTCGAGGTAGTCGTAGAGCCAGATCGTGCCCTCGATGTCGAGGTAGTTGGTCGGCTCGTCCAGCAGCAGCAGGTCGGGCTCGGAGAACAGCACCGCGGCGAGCGCCACGCGCATGCGCCAGCCGCCCGAAAAGTCCGAGCACGGCCGGTTCTGCGCCGCCGCGTCGAAGCCGAGGCCGTGCAGGATCGCCGCCGCGCGGGCCGGCGCCGAATGCGCGCCGATGTCGACGAGCCGCGTCTCGATCTCGGCACGGCGCAGCCCGTCGGCGCCCTCCGCCTCGGCCATGAGCTTCGCGCGCTCGGTGTCGGCAGCGAGCACGACCGCATGGAGCGTCTCGGGCCCGGCCGGCGCCTCCTGCGCCACCGCGCCGATGCGCATGCCCTTGGGCATCGAGACCGCGCTCGCATCCACCGGCCACTCGCCGAGGATCGCCTTGAACAAGGTGGTCTTGCCGGCGCCGTTGCGGCCGACGAGGCCGACGCGGGCGCGGTCGGGGATCGAGAAGCTCGCGCCGTCGAGGATCAGGCGCTCGCCGATGCGGAGGGTGAGGTCGTTGACGCGGAGCATGGGGCGTTCTGGCGAGACCGGCGCCCGGTGGCAAGCGTGCGGTGCCATGCGCTTGAGCCGTGGGATGCCTCAGACCAGGTCCCAAGCCGTTGGGTCGGACATGAGCTTGGCGACCAACGCGTGGTTGAGCTCGTGCCCGGTATGGGCCGCCGTCAGCCGCCCGAGGATCGGATGGCCGGCGAGCGCGAGGTCGCCGACGAGGTCGAGGACGCGGTGGCGCACCGGCTCGTCGGGCACCCGCATCCCGCCGACGATCCCCCCGCGCACGATCATCGCCGCCGAGCGCACGCCGCAGCCCTGCAGGAACGGCTTGCGCGTCGCGAAGCCGTAGGCGCGCCCGAGCATCGCGCGCCAGTAGCGCCCGAAGCTGCGCGCCGGCGCGATCTCCGCGAGGAAGACGTCCGGCGTGACCGGGCCGGACCAGTCGAGCGGGCCGAAATGCGCCAGCGCGAGGTGGGCGGAGACGTGGAGCCCGTCATGCGGCGCGATGCGCAGCGTGCGCCGGCCGTCCACCACCTCGACGGTTCGCAGCACCCGGATCATGCGGCGCGGCTCGCCATTCTCGATCCGGCCCGCCGCGCGGATCGCGCGGCACCAGGGCACCGCGCTGCCGTCGAAGATCGGAAGCTCCTCGGCATCGATCTCGACGAGCGCCTCGTCGATGCGCTGGGCCGAGAGCGCGGCGAGCAGGTGCTCGACGGTGCGGACCAGCGGCCCCTCCGGCGAGCGCAACGCCGTGCACAAAGGCTGGCGCTCGCGCAGGGTCCACAGCGCCGGGACGTCGACCGTTTGCCCGCCGTGAAGCCGCCGGCGGAAGACGATGCCGTGCCCGGGCGGGGCCGGGCCGACGCGCACGGTCGCGCGGCGCCCGGTGTGAAGCCCGCGTCCCGCCAGCGTGAACGCGGCCCCGAGGGTCGCCCGACGACCGCCGAACACGGGACCGGCCGGAGCGTGGCGCGCGTCGAGGGGGATCGAAATCGCCGCGCGTCCCGGCGCGAAAAGGTCGGGCGGTGAGGCCGGAGGCCTTCGATCGGGGGGCAACAGGCGCGGCATTCCGGATCCCGGGCGCCCTCGCAGGCCGAATGCGGTCCTTCACCTAAGCGACGTCGGCGCGAACGGGAAATCACAGTCTCGCGTAGTCCGGCGCGGCCCCATCCACCTCCATCGCCGACGGTCGGCTTGACCGGTGACGACCCGGTCGTCACGATCCTGCAACAAGCTCGACGACGCGATGCTCCGGGTCGGGCCGGTCGCGCGGACTTTCAGATGGTCCGCGGCGCGGCGGTCCCGGCGCATCGCGAAGGGACCGGTTTTCGATGGCACGGCTCTCCACCATTCCGTTCTTCAAGGAGCCGGGCATCGAGCTCGGCCCCTTCGAGACGCGCTGCCACTGGCGCCGCTTCGACGAGAACGAGGTGCTGGTCGATTTCGACGACGTCTCCACCGACGTCTACTTCCTCGCCACCGGCGAGGTGCGCATCCTCAACCGCACGCAGTCCGGCAAGGAGGTGATCCTGGGCGAGATGCGCGGCGGCGCGTTCTTCGGGGAGCTGTCGGCGCTGGACGGCGTCGGCCGCTCGGCCAACGTCACGGCGCTGACCCGCGGCGAGCTCTGCGTCGTCCCGGCCTCGGTGTTCCGGCAGATGGTGTTCGCCTCGGAAGCCATCGCCGACCGGCTGTTCCGCCTGCTGACCAAGCGCGTGCGCGAGCTCAACACCCGCCTGATGGAGCATGCGCTGCTCGACCTGCGCCACCGCCTCTATGCCGAGCTGCTGCGGCTCTCGGTGCCGCGGGCGGGCGGGGGCGACGAGCGGGTGGTGACGCCGCCGCCCTACCACCACGTGCTCGCCGCCCGCATCGGCTGCCGCCGCGAGCAGGTGACCCGCGAGTTCACGGTGATGGCGGCCGAGGGCCTCGTCGACCGCACCCGCGGCGCACTGGTGATCCGCCGGCCGGACCTGCTGGAGGCCCGGGTCGCCGAGGCCCTGCGCGAGGACGGCTGAGCCCTTGTCCGCGCCGCTGCTGCGACTCGAGAACCTGACCAAGCGGTTCGGGGCCGGAACGGCCGTCGACGCCGTCTCCCTCGACCTGGCGGCGTCCGAGTTCTTCTGCCTGCTCGGGCCTTCGGGGTGCGGGAAGAGCACGCTGCTGCGCCTGATCGCCGGGTTCGAGGCGCCGAGCTCGGGCGCGATCCGCCTCGGCGACCAGGATCTCGCCGCGCTGCCGGCCCATCGCCGGCCGGTGAACATGATGTTCCAGTCCTACGCGCTGTTCCCGCACATGAGCGTCGGCCGGAACGTCGCCTACGGGCTCGATGGCCTCGTCGCCGGCCGCGCGGCGACGGCCGAGCGGGTCGCCGCGCTGCTGCGCCTCGTGCGCCTCGAGGGCTTCGCGGACCGCGCGCCGGCGACGCTCTCGGGCGGCCAGCGCCAGCGCGTGGCGTTGGCCCGGGCGCTCGCCCGCGAGCCGCGGGTGCTGCTCCTCGACGAGCCGATGGCGGCCCTCGACCGCACGCTGCGCGAGGAGACGCAGGCGGAGCTGCGCGCGCTGCAGCGCCGCCTCGCCACCACCTTCGTCGTCGTCACCCACGATCCCGCGGAGGCGATGACCCTGGCCGACCGCATCGGCGTGATGGATCGCGGCCGGCTCGTGCAGGTGGGCCGCCCGGCCGACCTCTACCGCCGGCCGGCCACCCGTTTCGTCGCGGGCCTGCTCGGCGACGTGAACCTCATCCCCGGCCGCCTCGGGGCGGAGGAGCCCGGCCCGCATCGCAGCATCGAGAGCGTGGTGGGACCGCTGCTTGCGCGCGCGCCGGACGCGCCGCTTTCAGCCGGCGCCGACATCGTCCTCGCCGTGCGTCCCGAAGACCTGAGCCTGAGCGGGGAGGGCGTGCCCGGGACGCTGGTCGAGGAGACCTTCCTCGGCGACCGCACCCGCCGCGTCGTCCGCCTCGCCGACGGCACCTGCCTGCGCGCGACAACCGCGCCGGGCGAGGGCGCGCCGGCCGTGGGCGAAGCGGTCGCGGTCCGCTTCGCCCCCGACGCCGCGACGATCCTGCCGGCATGAGAGGACGAGCGATCCCCACGATCATCGTCATGCCTCGCGCGTCGACGTCGCCACCCGTTCCCTCCCCCCTCTGCGGGGGGAGGGAAGGCCGGACGGCTCCGCTCGCGCGATGTGAGAATATCGGCGCCTCGGTGGCCGGAAGGGGAAAGAGGTCGATGCGATGACCGCACCGTCGCGTGCGCGCGCTCTCGCAGCCCTTCTCCGCCTGCCGGTCTGGCTCTGGCTCGGCGCCTTCTTCCTGGTGCCGTTCGTCATCACCTTGAAGATCAGCCTGTCGGAGCCGGCGACCGCGATGCCGCCGTACCTGCCGGTGCTCGACTGGCGGGGCGGCGCGGGGGATTGGTCGGACTTCCTCAGGGCGCTCAATTTCGAGAACTACGTCACGCTCGCCACCGACGCGCTCTATCGCGACGCGGCCCTGACGTCGCTGGCCTACGCGCTCGCGGCGACCGCGATCCTGGCGGGCATCGCCACGCCGCTCGCCTACGCCATCGCCCGGAGCCCGGCGGCGCGCCAGCCGCTGCTCGTCGCGCTCGTCGTGGTGCCGTTCTGGACGAGCTTCCTGATCCGGGTCTACGCCTGGATCGCGATCCTGAAGCCCGAGGGCCTGCTCAATCTCGGGCTGCTGCGCCTCGGGCTGATCGCGCAGCCGCTGGAGATCCTGAACACCCCCGCCGCGGTGCTGATCGGCCTCGTCTACGCCTACCTGCCGTTCATGGTCCTGCCGCTCTACGCGGTGCTGAGCCGCCTCGATCCGGCGTTGCGCGAGGCGGCGGCCGACCTCGGCGCCTCGCCGACGCGGGTGTTCTGGACCGTGACGCTGCCGCTCGCCCTGCCCGGGCTGCTGGCGGGCGCGGCGCTGTGCTTCATCCCCATGGTCGGCGAGTTCGTGATCCCGGACCTGCTCGGCGGCTCCGAGACGCTGATGCTTGGGCGCGTGCTCTGGAGCGAGTTCTTCACCAACCGGGATTGGCCGCTCGCCTCGGCGGTGGCGATCCTGCTGCTGGTTCTCGTCGTCGGCCCGGTGGTGCTGTTCCGCGACGCCGCCGCCGAGGCCGCGAGCGGCGAGGGCGCACCATGACCGCGCATCGTCCGACCGCGCTCACCCGCACGGCGCTGATCCTCGGGCTCGGCTTCCTGTACGCGCCGATCCTGGTGCTGGTGGTCTACTCGTTCAACGCCTCGGCCCTGGTCACGGTGTGGGGCGGGTTCTCGACACGGTGGTACGGCGTCCTGCTCGCCGACCGGCCGTTGCTCGAGGCCGCCTGGGTGTCGCTCCGCGTCGCGACGCTGTCGGCCGTCATCGCGACGGCGCTGGGCACGCTGGCCGCCCTCGCGCTCGCACGGCACGGACGCTTCCGCGGGCGCACGCCGTTCACCGGGCTGGTCACCGCGCCGATGGTGATGCCGGAGGTGATCACCGGCCTGTCGCTGCTGCTGCTGTTCGTCGGGGTCGGCATCGACCGCGGCCTCGGCGCGATCGTCGTCGCCCACGCCACCCTCGGCACCGGCTTCGTCGCGGTCGTGGTCGCCGCCCGCCTGCGCGGGCTCGACCGCGACCTGGAGGAGGCCGCCGCCGACCTCGGCGCCGGGCCGTTCCGGGTGTTCGCGACGGTGACGCTGCCGCTGCTCGCCCCCGGCATCGCCGCCGGGTTCCTGCTCGCCTTCACCCTGTCGCTCGACGACCTCGTCGTCGCGAGCTTCGTCTCGGGGCCCGGCGCGACCACCCTGCCGATGCGGCTCTACAGCCAGGTCCGCCTCGGCGTGAACCCCGAGATCAACGCCGCCTCGACGCTGCTCATCGCCGCGGTCGGCCTCGCGGTCGGCGCCGCGACGTGGCTCGGCGCCAGGCGGGGCGGCCGAGCCGCGGCGTAGGGTTTCAGGCGAGCGCCACCGTGTAGGCCGCCTCGGTCTTGCCGCGGATCTCCTCCTCGGTGACGCCGTCGGCGAGCTCGATCAGCCGCATCCCGCCGTCGCCGTGCTTGTCGATCGTGAACACGCCGAGGTCGGTGATGACGAGGTCGACCACGTGCGTGCCGGTGAGCGGCAGGTCGCATTCCTTGAGCAGCTTCGGACTCTCGGTGCCGTCCTTGTTCTTCGCCACGTGCTCCATCACGACGACGACGCGCTTGACGCCGGCCACGAGGTCCATGGCGCCGCCCATGCCCTTCACCATCTTGCCGGGGATCATCCAGTTGGCGAGATCGCCGTTTCCGGCCACCTGCATGGCGCCCAGGATCGACAGGTTGATGTGCCCGCCGCGGATCATCCCGAACGAATCGGCCGAGGAGAAGTAGCTCGTCGTCGGCAGAGCCGTGATCGTCTGCTTGCCGGCATTGATCAGGTCGGCGTCCTCCTCGCCCTCGAACGGGAACGGCCCCATGCCGAGCATGCCGTTCTCCGACTGGAGCTGCACCGACATGCCCTCGGGAATGTAGTTCGACACCAGCGTCGGGATGCCGATTCCGAGGTTCACGTAGAAGCCGTCTTCCAGCTCACGCGCGGCACGCGCCGCCATCTGCTCGCGGGTCCAGGCCATTTTTCGATCTCCTGATGTGGGGCGCGTCCCGCGCCGTCCGCCGCACCCGCGGCGACGCGCTTCGCGCTTGCGGCCTCACGGCCGGAGGTCGTCGCGGGCTCAGACGGCGCCGCCGCCGGCCGCGGCC
>NZ_VRVH01000079.1:0-17850 GCF_008040095.1 Methylobacterium sp. WL6
CTGACCAGATCGCTGCCGTCGCCGGCCAGCTAACCGGCCGCTACCGGGCGGTGATGGACGAGATCCTGAAGGCCCAGGGCCAGACCACGGACGCCCAGGTGAAGGCTGCCCAGCGGTTCGAGACGGCATTGAGCCGGGTCCGCGAGAACATGGACGGCCTGCGCACCGAGGCCCTGGCCCCGCTGCTCGAACAGCTGTCCGCCCTCGTCGAGAAGTTCGGCTCCGCGGAGACGATGGCGGCCTTCGCCAAGCAGCTTGAGGAGATCGGCAAGTTCGCCCGCACCACGGTGCAGGAGTTCGAAGCGATCGTCCGCACCTACGAGAAATTCAAGGAGTTCATCGGCCTCGGCGACCCGTCGAAGAACGTCGAGTTCAAGCCGCTCTTAGGCGGCGGCAGCAGCAAGCCGCTGACCCGTGGCGAACTGGAGGGCAAGCGCGACTCCATCGAGCAGCAGCGCAAGCTTCTCGACTCCAACCCGAACGCGCCGGACTACGCCCGCAAGCGCGATCGGATGACGGAGGAGCTTCGTCGCGTCGGCGATGAGCTTGAGAAGCTGCGGACCTCTGGTGGCGCGACGGCTCAGCCATCGGGGTTCTCCGGCGTTGTCGGCGGCGGCAACCCCCTCATTCATCGCGCCAGCTACGGCGGCATGGGCGGCGGTGGCAGCCCAGGCGGCTACGGCGGCGTCGGCACCATCCCCCCGCTTGGTCTGCCCCGGCCATTGGACGGCGGTGGCGGTGGAGCGGCGATCTCGCCCCGTGCCCCGATGCCGTATCGCGGGACCCTGGATCGGGGCGGAGCCGGCCGGTCGGTGGAAGGCCCGCTCGCCGCGAAGTACCCGGATGGGCTTGCGGCTGGGATCAAGCAGTCGGCCAAGGATCTCGGCATCAGCGCCGAGGATCTGGCGACCGTCATCTCCTATGAGACCGCCGGCACCTTCGATCCGTGGAAGCGCGGCCCGACCACGAAGTGGGGTCAGCATCGTGGCCTGATCCAGTGGGGCCAGCCGCAGCGCGAAAAGTACGGCGTCACGCAGGACATGTCGCCCGGCGAGCAGATGAAGGCGGTCACGCGCTACCTGCGCGACCGCGGCGTCCGCCCGGGCATGGGCATCCATCAGGTCTACGGCGCGATCAATGCCGGCGGCGTGTCTGAGCGGCACCTGCAGATGCGGGACGCGGCAGCCGGCGGAGCGCCGGGCACGGTTCGCGAGAAGGTCGACAACCAGATGGGGCCGCATCGCCGGAAGGGCGTCGCGCTGTTGCGGGCCGATGGCTCCGACGGCGGAGCGACGGCCTCTGCTGATGGCTCGGGCGAGCGCACCGGCGACAGCATGATGCGCCGGTTCTACGGCGACGAGGCACCGGTGGCGAAGGCGCCGCCTCAGGACCACCGGATGACGATCGACCTCAACGGCTTCCCGCCCGGCACCCGGGCCCGGACCTCGATGGGCGACCTGTTCAAGGAGACGACCGTCTCGAAGAGCCGCCAGGTGGAGGCGATCTGATGCCGGATCCCGATCTTATCTGCGAGGTGCGCACCGAGGGCGGCACCTACCGCGACTGGATGCAGGTCCAGGTCGAGCAGAACTTCATGAATGAGGGCTGGATCCGATCCTTCCGCCTCGTCTGCGCCGAGCCGAGCGCAGTTGCCAGCATGAAGCTGAAGCCTGGCGACCGGGTCGACATCGCCTTGGCTGGGCAGGTGGTGATCCAGCAGGGCTACATCCGCGATCGGCAAGCCGTGTTCGATGCCAATCGGCATGCCGTGCAGGTCACCGGCTATGGCAAGGCCGGGCTGATCACGGAGGCCAGCATCAACGGCGGCACCGGCCAGTTCCGGGGCTATCGTTTGGATGCCATCGCGAACTCGGTGCTGAAGCCCTACGGGATCAAGTTCCGGGTCGAGAACGGATCGGATGGCTGGGACACGCCCTTCCCCAACGTGATGGTCCAGTACGGCGAGACGCCGTTCGATCTGATCTCGCGGCTGTGCCGGCAGCGCAACCTGTTCTTCTACGCCGATGCGGCCGGCGACGTGGTGGCTGGTCCAAAGTCTGGCAGCAGCATGGTCGCCTTCGTCGAAGGGCAAAACATCCTCTCGGCGAACTGCCAGCTGCGCCACCTAGCGGTAGAGTCGCTCGTCTCGAACTCGCAGCAGCCTGGCTCTGACAGCTTGTTCGGAAGGTCGGCCGCCGAGATCCAGGCTAAGGCGTCGGTGAAGGGCGGCACGCCGGGGGCGATGCGCAAGGTGCTGGCCGAGATGCCGCTCGACCAGAAGGGCACGCAGCTGCGCACGAACTGGGAGGCGGCCGTCCTGCAGAGCATGGCCCTGCAGTTGCAGCTCACCTACGCGGGCTGGCTGAAGCCCGGCGTGGGCGGCCTATGGGACCCGTCCGACGGCGTGACGGTGAAGTCGCCCATGCTCTTCCCGACGGAGGGTGCGACCGAGACGCTGAAGGTCGCTGGCTACGCCTACACGCAGGATACGAACGCCGGGACCACCACGACGCTCGACCTGATCAATACCCTGGCCTGGGAGCAGCGCAGGGGCGACGCCACGAAGAACGATGGCTTCTACGACCTGGGCAATGCACCTGCGCAGCCAGAGGCGGCCACGTGACATCCGAATTAGGTTCGGTCGTTAGTATCTCATCGTGATGGCCATGAGTCAAAAATTTTGCTTCCATTTAACTAAAGCGCAAGATTGTTTTGATGACGCTAGCGATGTCATCCGCACTATAAAATATTAACTAATCTATCAAACTGAGGTTTGTCAAATGTTGAAACTCATCTTTTTGCCAAAATATTTTTCATAGATAGCCTGAGAGCTATCAACCCCTTCAACGCGGCTCGTAAACCGTTCCGCTTCGAGCGTAAGTCTTCCGCCGTCTTTGCAGGCTTCGAAAATAGTCGACGCTTCATTTGAAATTTTTCTGATGATCTGAGCTTCTCTTTCAGTCAAAATATCATATGGTATATCATCTTCAAGTAACTCTCGCAGATTTAATATAGAAGGATCTTCTAATTTGTCTTCTAGTCGCATATGGGAGCTATCGATTTTTGATAAATAATCATTCAATTCGACATATCGACCATACTTGGGAGATGACTGATCTACCACATTAGAGCCAAATATGGATTGCGCTTCAGTTCTCGCCTCCGCAGATTTTTCGCGAAGCAAATATCCGACTATATGAGAAATGATATAGTAAATATCCACAGAGATAAACCTGATGTATGGATCTTGCAGCTTTTTGCGCTCTGCATTCGTAAAACCTAATTTTTCCAATACTTTGTTGGTCTCCTCTGCCATCCCACTCTTGGTCCGCTCGGACGCAGACGCCATTCGGTTTCCCCAACCCAACTGGTAATATGTTTGCTGTGCCGAAACCGCCGCAAGTGCTTTAATATTTTGCAAAATTTCGGCAGCCTCATCCAACCTTTGCCGAAGTTTTGCCTCGACACCGATTGCTTTGAAGCTTTCTAGTTGCGGAAAATAATAAAATAGAAGATTTGCGCCGAACAGGGCGGCACATAAAGTAGCTCCTGCAACTTTATCAACGTAGCAAAGATAAATCGCTGATCCGAAAGATGTTAATGCCGCTCCTATCAAAAATGCCTTCCCAAAGAACTCGAATATTTTACCCAAATTCATTGGATGATAAATCCTTCCTTTGTTTTATAGAACGAGAATAGAATGTAGCTAAGCTAAAACATAAACGACGACGAAAACTAATGGCATGACTGCAGCATTTATTTTTAGACACTCAAGCAAATGTCTAGAAAATGTCGAATGATTGCTTCTAGATCTAAAATCGTCACATTTCTGCTATCGATAGGAGTAGAGGGCTCGATTTTTACGGTCGGTATTTTCCAGGCCACCGTTGCAAATCCCTCTGGAAAAAAGACTATTACCATCTTTTGAAAGCTTATCTGCTGCCTCTCTCTATCGACGGAAACTTTTATAGATCCAATGCTGTTGTGTGGGTCGTTGCGCAACATTGCTATGTCAATGCTAACGCCAGTTCCATCAAGTTCCTTGTTTATTCGATTTGCAACTACTTGAATATCCTGCTGGATGGCAACGAAGTTTTTCAAAACTGAGCCTGTAACTCGAATTTTTTCCTTTTTCTCGAAATCAGATCTTTCCTGTGCCTCTACTGCCCGGGCAGTTTGCGCCCGAGCTTTGTCAGCTAAAGACATTTGCGGCTTGTTGTCGGACATAAAATCCTCGCTAGGCCATGTGCCCATCACCCCTCCACGAGTTGATCGCTCTACAGCCTTGCTGGGCGAAGAGTGATCGAAATCAGTGTTTCAATGGGTGGCTCATCCCGGCAGGATAGCCGCCGGGGTGCGGTTGTCGAGGCGCTTAGGCGGTGGGAGGCACGAGTGTGATGTACCTTGCAATTTAGTCGATAGTTCGCTGTTGGCCGGTGCACACGGCAAGTGCTTACGCAACAAATCTTGCATGCAGTTTTTGATGGCTGGGTGTCAGAGACCAGCCATGGAGTAACTTTAACCCCTGCGCCGCGCACGCATCGCGGTCCTACGAAGTCTCTACATTTAAAAGCGGAAGATTGTCGCCCAATTCCCATAAGCAATTATCATCGACCAACAGTTTTTGTTCTCCGCCAAGTTTACCTGGAAGTTTAGAGCTAATTAGTTTGAACATGTACTTCTGGTGAAGCTGCGTTAATGTTCTGCTAGTTTTTAATAACCAATTCATTACTTGGTATGGAGTAACACCTTCGCTTTCCTCTTCATAAAGAAAAGACAGGTACGAGAGTTCTTCTGAAAAAATGTATAAGGTATTTCCTGTTTGGTTATGTAAGTGTATATTAAATTCGTAATCTTCAGGAAATTCTTTTGCTGTTAGAAATGGATCCAGATGATCAATATCGTAGTGATTGGTCATCTTGTTTCTAATTTTCTTAACTAGGTCCCATACTGGCCCATTGCGAGCACTCGCCACTCTTTTTGTGGCCATTTTCATAAATGGCGCAAATTCCTTGTCCGTCTCAATGGAAATTTGCGCGTTGAACCTGTCAAAAAGTCGCATAAATTCGTATGTTTTAGCAATCAAGGTGCGCTGTATAATGCTAGATTGAACGGATGTATATTGATTTAACACAGAATTGTCACTTAAAGATCGCATGCTCAAAATATACAATTTAAGGAATATAGCTTGATCGTTTGCGGCAAGACTTGCAGCAGTCATAAATCCAAAATGATACTTAGGAATAATTGCTAAATCTTTCTTCGAAAATCCAATAGTCCGGAAATTGAAAATCTTTGAAGCAGTCATAAGATTGCATCAGACTCTAGGTTCAAGAGCATACTTTAGTAGCCGCCTGATCGCCTCCGGCCGGGAAGGCCTCGGCTCGGGCTGGTCTGCGATCACTGCCGTTGCGCCGGGGTAGGGTTCTGTAGGGGGGAGCCGAGTTGAGAAGGCTGCTGTCCAGAAGGCTCCGGCGCCGGGGCTGGTGCCGGTTGACCTGGCGTCGCTGGCGGAACGCCCGCTCCAGTCTGCAGCGTCTGGTCGGCCTGCGTCTGCACCTTGTCGGCGGTCTGCTGGCTGATCAGGCCATAGGATACAGCGACAGCCAGGGCGACGGCTATGACCGCTCCGATGATCGTCTTCGCGAGTTTGCTCTGCACGGACGCTCTCTTATTCCGCACGCTCATCGGACAGTCGCGAGCGAAGGCCATGATGCGGCACGCTGCCGCCGTCCGTCCACCTGCAATCAACCTCAGTTGCTTCCGCCCTGCTTCCGGGACGTAGCACAAACGACAAGGGCCGCCCGGAGGCAGCCCTTAAGTCACTCAAACGGTTGAATAAATTGGAGCGGGCGAAGGGATTCGAACCCTCGACCCCAACCTTGGCAAGGCTCTCACCCCGCCGCAACTTTCCTAGGGACCGGCGTCCGGCCCGTCAATTCCCATGCAACGCCGTTCGATTGGATCGAGCGCCATGCACGGCCATGCGGGCCGGATTTCGTAATTGCGGGGCCATTCCGGGACCCCGCTCCGGGCGTCAGATATACACGTACCGCCCATCCTTCAGACGCATCCGGATCCCCAGGACGACGACGAAGGCTCCCGGCAGGATCTGGAACAGGTAGCTCACCAGGTACAGCCAGGGCGCGCCGGCCATCGCGGACATGATCGCCTCCGCGGTGGATCCGACCAGCATGAGGCCGGAGCCGAGGATGAGCGCGTCGAGGCTGTAAGCCCGCTTTGGCTGCGGCTCGGTCCTCAGGATCCCGCCGACGCTCCACCAGCAGCCGAGAGCATGCCGGAGCTGATCGAGCTTGGTGTCGCAGTCGGCGAGGTGCGATGACCACTCCTCGGCGTAGGACTCCCGCTTGCCCTCCGGCAGCCGGGCGGCCGCCTTGCGGATGAGGAAGCGGGCGAGCCTCGGGCAGCGGTCGTAGAGGTCCGCGCCCAGGATGTTCATGAGCAGCCCGATCAGGAGTTCCATGCGAGGGCTCCTTCCGGCGCGACCTGGTACTCGGCGAACGCGGCACGGGCCCGGGCGCGCCCTGCCATCGTCAGCGTGTAGAACCGTCGCCTCGGCCTCCCGGCCTCGCTCGGTTCCACCTCCTCCCACTTCCCCTCGACCCAGCCGGCGGTCTCCAGCCGGGCGAGCATGGGGTACATCGTCCCCGACCCGATGCGGGCGGACTTGCTGATCTCCGCGCCCGACCTCCCCTCAAGGGGAGCCGAGAGCAGGAACTTGAGCGCGCGCAGGGTCGTGTCGGAGAGCCGGACGTCCTCAGCCATGGTGTACCTCGAAAGTCGACATAGCCCCCTATATCGACTTTCGACTACGCTTGTCTAGTCCCTGGTCCTTCCGACGCAGGGCCCGCCCTCAGGCCAGTGTCGCGAGGTCGGCTTTGTCCTCCTCCGGCGCCGCCGGGGCCCACTCCATCCGGATCTCGGCCGCGCGGCGTTCCAGGTCCTCGGCCGCTCGGATCGCGAGACGCCGAGTGGGCTCGAACAGGGCATCGGGCACGGGGCGGGAGCCCGAAATCCACTGCGACACCTGCGCCTGGGTGATGCGCCGGCCCGCAACTTCCGAGAGCGCCGTCGCGAAGAAGCTCTGCCAGCGCGGCCCGAAGGCTCGCTCGCCGAGGCTGATGACGCCCCGTCGGATGAGGATTTGAGCCTCGGTCAAACCCGAGAGGTCGACCTTGGCCTCGCGGATCGGCTTGGGGAAATCGAAGGACACGGTGCGGGCTCCTGCGCAGGACGGGCGTTTCAATTCTACACCGGCCGCCCCGTGATGGGGGGCCGGTGGAGGTGCAGGCTTCAGGCGGCCTCGACTTCGAGGAGGTTTTTGATCCCCCGGCGGATGCGCTCGGCGCCCTCGTGCAGGCCCTGGTCGTTGCCGGCCTTCCAGCCGAGGATCGCCATCTCGACCTCGCGGCGCGTGACGTCTCCGGGGAGCGAGAGGATCGGCCTGCCACCCACGCGGACTTGGATGCTCATGCCTCCCGGCGCGCCCCACGCCCACCACCCCTGACCGCGGACGTCGTACCCGGGGAACTGGCCGATGCGATCGCACGCGACCTCCTCAAGATGGCGCACCTGCAGGTTTCGCAGAGTCGCAATCAAGTGCTCGCGTGCCTCCCAGCGGTCGTGGCCGGCGCGTCCGTGGCCGGTCATCCGAGCTACCTCTCCGACGAAGGTCCTGGCGGCGTAGACGGCCCTCTCAGCGGCCGTCCACTCGTCGTCCTCGGTCGACTGGCGCAGCGTCGGTGCCGCGGCGGCGTGCGGCTCCAGGGCGGCGGCGACGGTAGCGTGGTCGTCGGAGGTGCAGAAGTCGAACGTGAGGATCGCGGCAACGGCGGGGTGCTCCGGGAAGGCGCGTTTGGCGGCGGCCCGACCCTCGGCGTCGATCGTGCCGAGGGCGCCGAACATGGCGTAGACGGTCGCGTCCTCGTCCCGGGACGGGGACGCGGCGAGCACGGCCTCGATGGCGGGGATGGCAGCTTTCATGGGTGTGGTCCTTCCGGAAGGGCTGGGTTCGGTCCTGAGGCCCGGGATCGGGAGGTCTCTCACCCCTCCCGAGGGGCGGGCCTCAGTCGCCGGAGAGGCGGCGCTCGGCGCGCTTGCGCAGCACGGAGGCCTCGATCGTGCGGGCCGTCGGGCCGGTGCGCACGTGCACGGTCGCCTCGCGCTCGAAGTCCCGCTCGCCCTCGTAGCGGCGGTAGACGCCGACCCGGACGATCCAATTGCCGTCGAACCTGAACTCGCCCTCGGTCGTCAGGCGCAGGCCGTCGTCGAAGTCCACGCCGTCGTTGTCGAAGTCCACCATCCTGGCCATGTCCGGATCCTCTGTGCTGGGGGTAGGGTTCTCGCCTGAGGCCGGGGGGCGATCCCCCGGCCGGTCCGCGCCCTCAGTCGGCGCAGACCTGGGAGTCCTCCCAGATCTCGGCCTGGAGCTCGGCGTTCATGACGCCATGGCCGTCCTCGGCGCCGCCGGCGACGACGATGTCGCGGTACGTGCGGCCGTTGATCCTGTGCTCATTGCCCCAGCAGAGGACCGAGCCGTCGCCCAGCACCGCGATCGCATCGGAGCCGAGGTCGTCGAGGTCGACCGTGGCGGTCTCGGTGGGGGCGGAGAGGGCCGCGATCTCGGCGAGCGCGGTGTCGAGGTCGGACTGGGTGATGATTTCGTTCAGGGCGTGCTCGACGGCCTGGTTGTGGGCGACGTTGGCGGCGGTGAGTTTGGACATCGGTGCGGTTCCCTCGGGGAGACCGTCTCCCCGTTGCTTGTAAATATACAAGCAACGGGGCCGAAAGCAAGGGGTGCTTGTAAAAAATAAAGCTCCGCGTCAGGCCGCCGCAGCCGCCTTCTGGTAGGCGCTCGACGTGTGGCCGTAGACCTTGAGGACCATGGCCAGCGACATGCCGAGGTACTCGCTCACCTCCACCGGAGGCACGCCGGCGCGGAGCATGATCGTTGCCCTGGAGTGCCGGAGGATGTGCGGCGTCGGCCAACCCATCTCGTCGGCGTCGCCCTCGGCCTCCTCCGAGAGGTAGCCCTCCTCCTCCTCGGGCAGGTCGGCGGCGAGGCCGGCCGACAGGTCGGTGACGCGGTGCGTCCCGTCGATGTCGCGCCGGTCCAGGCAGGCCCGGATCGCGGCCATCCTGAACCCCTTGCTGACCCGCTTCACGGCGGCACCGTTCCGATGGACGACGCGCGACACGCCGGCCGCCAGGTCCTCCTCGCGCCACTCCTTGAGGAGCGGGAGCAGGCGATCGTGGATCCGGCACGGGGGCTGCCTCTTGCGGGATGCCGGCGCCTCGGGGCCCTCGCGGAACATCGTCACCGTCGGGAAGTCCACGTACCCGGCGACCTTGTGCTTGCGCCAGCGCAGGTCGAGGACGGCCGCGCTCCGGGTGCCCGAGTAGAACGCGATCTGGAGGAACCGCACCAGCTGGTCGCCGGGCTCGTGGCGCAGGCCCTCGATCGGCTGCCAGTACGGCTCGCGCGTGGCGATGTCTGAGGAGAACCAGCGGAACCCGGAGGCCGCCTTCAGGAGGCGCTCGAACTCCGATTCGGTCAGCCAGTCCGGATGGCCCTTCGAGGCCTTGGGCAGTTCGAGCACCGGAACCGACGAGAGGTTGTACTCCCGATGCCAGGCGTTGATGGCGGCCGACAGGGTCCCGAGCTCGCGCCGGGCCGTCGACGTCGAGATCGGCTTCGAGATCTTCCAGCCGGGCTTCGTGTAGCGCTCGCTCGTCCGCTTCTCGACGTAGTCGCGGCACGTCGATCCACGGATCTGCGCCAGCGTCAGGCCCCTCAGGATGCGAAGTAGGTGGACGATGTGCTGGCCGACCAAGGCGGCATTCTTCGTGCCCTCCATGCGGGCGCCGTAGAACGTCAAGCAAGCGGCGACGGACACCAGGCGGGGGTTGGAATTCGCCGGGTCGTCGTGATCCGGCGAGGCCATGAGCCGCTCTCGGGCTAGGCGCCCTTGCTCCGCGATGTGGAGCGCGAGCTCCTCTTGAGCCGCGCCGCGAGCTGCAAGGCCGTGTCGTGTTCTGCGCTTGTAGCGCTCGCCATCGATGAAGTCTGCGATTGCCCAGACCTGTCGCTTCCGGTCGAAGACAAGGCGGGAGGGTTGCTTGGGGCGAGCCACGTATTTCTCCAGTCGAGCAGGTATTGGCGGGTCGTGTAGATCGCGTGTCCGGGCTGCATCGATTTCAGTCGATGAGGATCCGGGGCACGCGTCGCGGCCCGCAGCTGCGCGGTGGAGAAGGTCGGGAAGCCTAGGGCGTCCGCTAGCTCGGGGGCCCACGCGGCGACGTCGAGCGACATCAGCGTGTCCGTACCGGCCATGGAGGCCTCGTCGCGGGCGCCGTCCGAGAAGTCGAACGGGCCGGCGTGAAGGACGAATGTGGGCTTCGAATTGAGCATGGTGCGATTCTGAATCGAGGGGGCTTCGACTGCAACGGCAAATAGAGGCCGCGGTTAACACGGCGGGGGATGGTTACTGGGACATGCTCGAAGTCCCAGCGTTTCGGCCGTCCGCGTGTAGGTCCGGTTCGGGCGGTACCGGCGGTAGATCTGCCGCATCGCGTCATCGACGGCCTCGGCGCTATCGTCCTCGAGGAGCTCCGCCGACGCATCGCCGTCGTCGGATTCCGAAAACCGAAAGACGATGTACTGCCGCCCCAAGGTCGGCCGCCATCCGAAATGGGCCGGGCACGCGTCCGGGTCCCGCCGGCGGAAGAGCAGGAGCCGCCCCTCCTCGACGCCGAGGATCTCCCCCAGGAACTCGTCCTCCGGATCGCGGGAGAGGTGGGAGTCCCCGTCATCCCTCGCCGTGAACGGCGGACTGGCCGTCACCAGATACCCATGCTTGATCACGCAGCGATCGAGGCTGTGGGCCTCGGTGATGCTCATGTCGAACGTGATCGACAGGGGAGCGGACGGGGTCGGGGCGGGCTTCTTCTTGGTGGCCATGGTCAGGTGTCCTTGTGTTCGGTGGAACGCGCAGCCTTGGCGCGTGCCCGGGAGGATCCGGCGCCTCACCACGCGAGGCTACCGAGGGCATCGGCATCGTCGGAGGGGGGCGGTTTGGGCCCCGCCGCCTCGACCGCGGCCACCCGGCGGCGGATCACCCGGAGCCAGTGCAAGCACGTCGCGACGTCGAACCCGGCGTGGCGGTGGTGCGCCGCGAGCGTCGGGACCGCCGCGTCGACCCGCGCCGTGCGGAACTCGGGCGGCAACGCGCCGATCCTGACGAGGGCGTGCCCCACGAGGGCGTCCGGATCGAGCACCAGCAGCTTGCGCAGAAGGGGCTCAACAGCGGCGTCGAGTTCCAAGTACGACCGGGCAACCCGCCCGCGTGGCCGCGCCGACCTCAGCGCCGCCGCGACCGCCTCCGCTTCGCGCACCTCGGCCTCGTACGCGTGCCGCGCGGCCTGCTGGACCGGCGGGAGCCCGCGGACCTGGATGTAGTGGGTCCGCCCGTCGTCGTCGCGGAACTTGATCCACGTCTGCTCGTGTGTCAGCAGGCGCCACATGCGCTGCCCCTCGGGCCCCGTCTCGGCCGCCAGCATGTCGACACGCAGGCCGTAGCGGACGATGACCCCCGCATCGCGCCAGGGCGTCTCCGGGTCGCGGGGGATCACGAGGGCCCGACGTCCCTCCCTGATCCTGGGGAGGTCCTCCACGATCCGATCGATGCCGAGCACGTCCACCGGCTCGCCGTCCCCGTAGACCCCGTAGAGCCAGAGGACGTCCTCGCAGACGGCGACCATCTGAGCGTAGGCACCGGCCTCGCCCAGCGGCGTACCTGCCTCAAGGCCCTCGTCGAACGCCCCCTCGTAGCGCCTCGTCCGGAGCTCCTCGATCTGGCGCACCAGCTCGTCGAGACCGGAACCGGTCAGGATCCCGCCCGCCATCAGATGACCTCCCCGACACAGGCGTTCTCGACGCGCGTCCACGCGCCGTCGACGTAGTGGAAGGCGCGCCTGTCCTCGCCCTCGGGATCCCACCCACGCACGTGGGGCTCGGGGCCCCCGTCCACTCTCAGGACGACGACGCCCCCATCGAACAGGCGCACGCGCGTGACCAGGACCTCGCCGTCCCGGCGCACCGAGAGAACCGCCGAGACGAACGTCGGCACGTCGGCCGGCAGGCTCCTCGCGATCGCGGCCTCGACGATGGCTACGTCGCGGGGCCGCCGGCGCCCGACGCCCGCGTCGTCGATGAGGGCCGTCAGGCGGGCGCACGGCGGCAGGGGGGCCGCCTCCCGGATCAGGGGGACCGGCGGCGTCCAGTCGGCCGGCCGGGTGAGCTCCTGCAGCGCGATCTGGCGCCACATCGGATCGCGGACCATCGGGCCAGGATCCGGGACGTAATCCCAGAGGGTCATGAACTCGTCGGCGGGGGGCTGCTCGGGCACGGGGATCACTCCGGCTTGGCGAGGTCGGTGAGCAGCGCCTCGACGTGGGCGCGGTGCTCGGCGGCGAGGCGGTCCGGATCGAGGTGCGGGGGCAGCGCCTCGTCCTCGTCGTCCGGCTCCATCACCTGGTGGTTGTGCTGAAGGTCGATGGCACGGTCGCTCATGCGGCTCATCAGGCGGCCTTCCGGAAAGCGGGGACGTAGGCGGCCTCGCGCGACCTCGGCGCGACGGTCCGGTGCGCCGGGCAGTAGGGCGAGCCGAGATCGGCCGGGTGCCCGCAGGCCGTCGGGTCCAGACGGGGATCGCCGGCGATCCAGCGGCAGACCCCGTCTCGGACGTCGAGGATCGAGACGCGGCGGCGCCTTAACCACGAGGGCCTTCGGGGCCTTCCGCGGGCCCTCGTGGGGCTTACGTGCAAGGGGGGTCCTGCTGGCCCCGGGGCCCTGGAAGCTGACGTTCTCGCGCCGCATCCGGCCGATGACCGAGCTGTGGCTACGGGCGATGCCCTCGGCGGCGAGCGTGGCCGAGATGGAGCGGGCGGACACGCCGGCGAGCCACAGCGCTTTGACGCGCTCGACCAGGTCGGGCGACCAAGTGTGGGGATGGAGGGGCATGGGGGTACGAGGCACCGGGGGTCTCCTAGCGAACGCATATCAACATGCAGCCAATGCACCAGCTTTGTCAAAAAGACTATTGGCCGGGCTTATTTCGGAGCATAATCTTGCGTTAACCATTTCCCCTGTGGACACGCCCCATGCCCCGGTTGACCGCTCCCCCGCTCGATTTCGACGGCTTCCCTTGGCGCCACGTCGGCGAGCGCCTCCGCTACGGCCACGCCATGGCGCTCTTCGTCATGGACGAGGCCCCGCAGACCTTCTCGGACGCCTACCGAGCCGAGCGCGGCTTGATGGTCGCGGCGGTCTTCTCCTGGACGGACCGCGCCGGCACCCCGAACCTGCTGCCGTGCTGGTGGGGGATCTCGGCCGAGGACGTGGACGTCCCGGCGCTCAGGGCGGCGGCCGACGCCGCAATCGCTAAGGCCCGCGCCGCCCGTGACGAGGCCAACGCTCGGGCCGAGGAACGCCGGCTCGCCGCGCAGGCTCGCGTCGACGAGATGGCGGGACCGATTCGCGAGCGGCTTCAGGCGCTCGTCGGGGCGGCACCCTGGCAGTTCGGCCGGTCCCTGACGGAGGCGGCCGAGACCGCGCACCGGGCCGAATGGGGGCCCTACGATCTTGAGCGTGCGGAGCGCTGGCTGTCCAACGCCGAGGCCAACCGCGTCCGCGCGGAGCAGAGGATCGGGCGCCCGGCGATGCCGCACTTCTACGCCCGGTCAGAGGACCCGGCGGTGCGCGCTGCGACCCTGGAGGGGCTGCGCTACCTCGCCTCCCTCGACGAGGACTGGGCCGCCATCCAGAACGGCGAGGGTTTCAGCCAGACCACGACCTGGAGCGGTCACGTCCTCGCCGAGCGCGAGGTCCTCGACCGGGGCGAGGCCGCCCACGGGCTCGCGCTGATCTATCAGCACAGGCTGCAGCTGCCCGACGAGCTCTGCGAGCGCGCCCTCGGCGAGGCCCCGGTGCGCCGAGGCCGGCGCCGCCTCCCAGCTGGCGACTTGCTAGCCCCGGCCTGACGATACCCTCGCCCCTGTCTCTCCGTCTCCCTCAGTTCAACTTAGGCAGTCCCGCAATGATCGACCTCAAGAAAATCCTGGCCTTCATCGCCGCTCTCATCGCCGCCATTTTTGGCGACGCCCGCGAGGCCGCCGTGTCCCTGTACGGGGACGTGAAGCGCGTCGCCGGCGTCGCGAAGGCCGCGGTCGACCGCACCGCTACCGCCGTCGGAGCCGGCCTGGAGGGCCCGGCTCGGGGGCTGGATCTCACGGCTTCCGGGATCGGCGGTGTCCTCGGGGCCCTGCTGCCCCGTCCGGCCGTCCACGCGTCCGACGTCGCCGAGGTCGCCCTGGCCAACGACAACCGCGCCGCGGCCGGCCCGCGCCCGGTCGCGCTTGGCCTCGGAGAGCTCGTTATCGCGCACAACCGAGCCGCGATGGACCCGACTGGCCGCTCCGGCAGGGATCTCGCCCCGCTCCCGCGGGACGTCGCATCCTGGCTCGCCGGCCTCGACACTGGCGCCCGGTGCAATCTGGCATTCGTGCCCGCGTTCCGCGTCGAGCAGCATCTCCGCGCCGAGTCCCTCTCGGAGATCCATGGGGGCCTGCCCCTGATGCCGTCCCTTCAGGCGCGCCTTGATGCCGAGGCCCCGAAGCCTCGCCCCGGCGAGTACGACGCAGACGACAAGAGGGTCATTGAGGAGGCCTACAGGCTCCTGGAGACCCCCGAGGCCCACGCCCGCGTCGCCGCCTGCCGCATGTGACGTGTCAGCGACCGAACGACGAAGGGCCCGCCGGTCATCCCGGCGGGCCCTTCGCATGTCTGGGGGGGCTTGAGGCTAGACGAGGCCCTGGCGCCGGGCGGCGGCGACGACCGCGCGCTCGGCCCGCTCGGCCCGGGCCTCGGCCGCCGCGCCGTCCTCGCGCGCCGGTTGATCGAGGAAGGCGAGGCCGGCCTGGGTGCCGTCGCGCCAGACGACCTCGGCGCGGCGGGTCTCGTTGCGGCCGGTCACGTTGCGGCCGGTCACCGTGAGGTCGACGACGCGCGGCAGGACCACGTCCTCCGCGACGACGATGCGGGCGCCGGTCAGCGAATGGTCCCGCAGGCGGCACGGAGCCTCCGGCAGGAACGCCGCGAGGCGCAGGGTGCCGCCGAGGCAGGCCCGGCGGCGGTCGCTGTGGCGGCGCTCGATCTTGGGCGTCGTCAAGGTCACGAAAGTCATCCCGGCTCTTGTTGGCATTTCATCAATGCAAGGGAGCACGAAAAGCTTCGTCTCGTCAGGTATAAGTGATGGTTAACCCTAACGGCGCCGGGCAGGCATGCGGCCGTCACCGGGCCGGCGGCGGGTCCGGCGCCTCGACGCCGCCGCTGCGCTGGAGCTGGAGCGCGACGAACCAGCACAGGGCCGCCCAGGCGGCGCCGATGCACCAGCCGGCCAGCACGTCGCTCGGCCAGTGGACGCCGAGGTAGATCCGGCTGATCCCGACGAGGAGGGTCATGGTGACGCCGAGCGCCAGCACCAGCGCCTTGACGCGGCGGTAGCGGTCGATCCGCGCGAGCAGCGTCGCCAGGGTCAGGTAGGCGATCGCCGACATCATTGCGTGGCCGCTCGGGAAGCTCGCCGTGAACACGTCCATGCCGTGCGGCACCAGGTCCGGCCGCGGGCGATGGTAGAACAGCTTCAGCACCGTCGAGACCAGCTCGCCGCCGCCGACCGCGCCGATCACGAACAGGCCGACCCGGCGCTTGCCGGACAGGGCGAGGTAGGCCGCGACCGACGCCGTCAGGAACACGATGGTGAAGACGCTGCCGAGCCCGGTGATGTCGCGCATCGTCTCCTCCAGCCAGCGCGGCCCGATCGGATCGGACAGGTCGGCCGGGTTGCGCAGGGCGAGCAGGATCTTGCGGTCGAGCGCCTCGGTCGAACCCTCGCCGACCTCGTGCGCCAGGGCGACGAAGGCGTAGCCGAGCCCGCTGACGCAGATCAGCGCCAGCAACGGCCCGACCTCGTTGAGGCGCAGCCGGAGCCAGACGGAGGTGGCGTGGGACAGGAACGGGATGCGCCGCAGCGGGGCGGGGGGGCTCATCGCGCCGTGCCCGATCGATCGCGGGCGCCGTGGGGAGGATTCATCGAGACCATCACGCGTTCTCGCCGAAGGCGAAGCGCGCCCGCTCGGCCCAGGGACCGCCGAGGTAGCGCCACAGGCGGGTGGCCGGCGCGGTGAAGCGGAACGGCGCGAAGTCGTCGGCGAGGGCGGCGTGGAGCGCGCGGGCGGTGTCGGGGTCGACCTTGTTCTGCACGGTGACATGCGGGCGCCAGCCCTGCTTGTCCTGGGCGGTGAGGTGGGCGTCGAAGGTCTTGGCGAGGCGCGCGCGGAAGGCCGAGAGCGGCTCGGAATCGAGGACGTAGGCCACGCCGCGGCCGGTGAAGCGCAGCCCCGTCACCGCGACCTCGGGCGGCGGCACGGTGCGCGCGAGCAGCGCGATCGTCTCGCGCACGCCCGCCTCGGCGGCGCCGGGCAGGTTGTGGAACAGCGTGGCGTGGGCCGGGATGCGGTTGAGCGCCTTCGGGAAGTGTTGGCGCCGCAGGCCGTCGAACCGCGCGAACGTGTCCGCGTCGAACTCGAGCGTCAGGATCAGGGGCGCCTGCCGGGCGTCCTGTCCCGGCTCCTCTTGCTTCAGCGCATCTTGCGTCGGCGTCTCTGGCATGCGGGCTTCCTGTCGCGGCCGGACGGAGATGGCGCGGCGCGCGATCAGGTCCAGTAGAGGATCCGCGCCGCGGGCAGGTCGCGGGCGAGCGCGGCAAACAGCGTGTCGCGCATCGACCGCATCAGCTCCTTGGGGAAGACGTACTTCACCGAGCCGAACTTGGTGAGCTTCTTCGCGCGCTCGGCCTCGTCGAGCGGCAGGTCGGAGCCCGGGTACCAGCCCTGGAGCACCTGCTTTGAGCCCGGGGTGAAGCGGTGGGTGATCAGCTCGGCGGTGAGGTCGAGGTCGGGCACGTCGGCGAGCGCCGCAGCGGCCTCGCGGATCAGCCCGGCATAGCCGGCCTCCCAATCCGGCACCGGCAGGATCGGCGCGATCGTGAGCCCGACGGGATAGCCCGCCAGCGCCACGGCCCGCATCGCCTGGAGCCGCGCGTCGAGGCTCGCGGTGCCGCCCTCGTAGCGCGTCGCGGTGCGGGCGTTGACCGAGAACCGGATGCGGGTGCGGCGGTTGTGCGGCAGGTCGAGCAGCGGCTCGACCGCGGCGAACTTGGTGGTGAAGCGCAGCTGCACCGGCGTCTCCCAGGCACCGAAATGCCGGATCGCCGCCGAGAGCGAGCCGGTGAGGTGCTCGATGCCCAGCGGATCGGTGTAGCACGAGGCCTCGAAGGTGGTCCCTTCCTGCGCCCGCTCGGCCTGTGCCGAGGTCACCGCGCCCTGGCCGAGATAGGCGCCGAGATTGGCCAGGATCGCGTCGAGGTTGGCGTAGGCCCGCGTCACCGGCGGCCCCGACAGGGAGCCGGCGAGGTAGCAGTACTGGCAATGGGCCGGGCAGCCCTCGGCGAGGTCGAAGCGCCAGTCGGCCGAGGGCGGGATCGGCTGGAGCCGGAGCTTGGTCGGCGGTGCCACGACGAGGGCGAGCGTCGCCTTCGCCTCGATGTAGGCCCGGCGCGGGTCGGCCTGGCGCAGGCCGGTGAGGCGGTTGGCCGTCAGGCGCTCGACCGGGAGCCCGAGCGCTTCCGCGCGGGCGAGCATCGCCCGGCCGTGCGCGTGCTCCAGGGCGGCCGGCGTCGCCAGGACGCGCCGCGGACGCCACAAGCGTGC